>JAGWTK010000570.1 GCA_028876035.1 Bacteroidota bacterium | reverse complement strand
TGATCCCAGCTTTTATCAAAGCATCTTTAAATCCTTCCAGCCGCATTTTACCAGCGGGAAGATTTTTCAGCGCTTGTAAATACAGGATTTTTTTGCATCCCTGCTGCAGGAGGTGGTTCGCTGCTTCAAAGCTACTGTTGTAATCATCGGTGGCCACGTGCAGGATTTCTTCCGATGGGTATACCCGGTCGAACAGGATCACCGGAAGTTTTTTCCGGAGTGCATCGATATGACCGAACTCGGTGGTTTGACTGGAAAGCGAAATGAGTAACCCATCTACCCGGCCATTGGATAAACTATCGATAAAGCTTTTTTCGCTATCGGCCGACTCATGTGTCAGGTAGATGAGTACATGATAGTTTTTCTCACGGGCAATTTCTTCGATACCATTGATAGCAAGTGAAAAAAAAGTATTGGCCAGCTCGGGAAACACAACGGCGATGTGCTTGCTTTTTTGTCCGCGCAAACCCGATGCAAACGGATTCGGCTGGTAATTGAGTTTGCGCGCCAGTTCCCACACTTTCTCCCTCGTCTCCGGGCGAATCTGGTGACTATGCCGCAAGGCGCGTGAAACCGTAGCAATGGATAAGTTCAGCTCGGAAGCCAGCCTTTGTATATTTACTTTATCCATGGTTTCAATTGATGCGGTTACGTAGTCAAATTAATGATAAAAACTGCAATTGAAAGTTAATAACAAAATAATTGTACTTTCAATTCCATTCTAACTAAGCCTTCCTGCTATATGAACCAACTGAAACAGGGCGACTACCTGATTTTTGCTGTCTATTTTGTTTTCCTCTGCCTCTATGGCTATTATATTTTCAAACGCAAAAGAAACAAGGAGCAGGGGGCTAAAGATTTTTTCCTGGCTGAAGGGTCACTTACATGGTGGGCCATCGGCGCTTCCCTGATTGCTTCCAATATTTCTGCCGAGCATTTTATTGGTATGTCGGGTTCCGGCTTTGCACTGGGCCTTGCAATTTCTACCTACGAATGGATGGCTTCTGCCACATTGGTCATCGTGGCAGTATTCCTGTTACCTATTTATTTGAAGAACCGGATTTATACCATGCCGCAATTCCTGAAAGTGCGGTATAACCAAACGGTGAGTACGGTAATGGCGGTGTTTTGGTTGCTGGTATATGTATTTGTTAACCTTACTTCCATTATTTACCTCGGCGCGCTGGCCATTTCGTCGGTTTCAGGTATCTCCTTTGCATTTTGTGTGATTGCACTGTCTGTGTTTGCAATTATCGTAACACTGGGCGGAATGAAGGTAATCGGCTATACCGATGTGATGCAGGTGCTGGTGTTGATCCTCGGCGGATTGGTAACAACCTATCTTGCACTTACTTTAGTATCGGGCCATTTTGGGTTCGGAAAAGATGCCTGGAAAGGTCTTTCGCTGCTTCGCGAAAAGGCGCCCACGCATTTTCATATGATATTCTCCAAGGATCACCCGTACTATAAAGACTTGCCAGGGTTATCGGTACTCATTGGTGGCATGTGGATCAATAACCTGAATTACTGGGGATGTAATCAATACATCATCCAGCGCGCACTTGGCGCCGATCTGAAAACCGGTCGCAACGGGATATTGTTTGCTGCGTTTTTAAAATTGCTTATCCCTCTAATTGCGGCAGTTCCCGGCATCGCTGCCTATGTATTATTCAAAGAAGGCGTATTTAGCAGTGCTATGAAAGATGCAGCCGGTGTAGTTAAGCCGGATCATGCCTATCCAACGCTGCTCAATCTCCTGCCAGAAGGATTGAAAGGACTTGCATTCGCTGCCTTGGTGGCGGCTATCATCGCTTCGCTGGCGGGTAAGGCAAACAGCATCTCCACTATTTTTTCATTGGATATCTACAAACAGTTTTTCAATAAGCAGGCGAGTGAAAGAAAATTGATTTTGGTGGGCAGGTGGACGGTTATCATCAGCATGTTTATTGGTGCGTTGATTGCGCCGGCGCTGAGCTCGCTTGACCAGGCCTACCAGTTTATCCAGGAATATGTAGGCTTCATTTCACCGGGTGTACTTGCCATCTTCTTACTGGGTATGTTTTGGAAGCGTACCAGTTCCGGGGCTGCCCTCGCAGGCGCATTGCTCACCATTCCCTTGTCGGTCGTGCTGAAATACCTGCCTTCCTGGACCCATGGTGCCTTTCCTGATTACCCTTTCCTCGATCGCATGACGATCGTGTTTTTGTTCATCGTACTGCTGATGATTATAATGAGCCTGCTCAATCCAAAAACAAAGGATGCGAAGAAAATAATTGAAGTAGACAAAAGCCTTTTTAAAACTACCCCTGCTTTTATCGTTGGATCGGTTATCATTTGCGGAATACTTGCGGCTTTGTATACCGTTTTCTGGTAAGGCTATCAGTGGCCAGCGCACCAGGAGAGGGCATTCCGTACCAAGGTGGTATACGAAGGATTTTCGAAGAGTTCGGGTCCATGGCCCATAAAAATGTAGAGGTTGCGTGCCTTCATTTTTTCGTTGGTCCAGATAACGGGATGATCTCCCATGCGGATATCAGAACCCGGCTGGTAACTGGATTCATTCACGGAGGCGATAACATGTACATTCGCTCGTGGTGAATGATCATACGTGTAGAATTCCTCCTTTT
>JAGWTK010000569.1 GCA_028876035.1 Bacteroidota bacterium | reverse complement strand
ACCAATATTTGCCAGGTAAGTAGCATTGAGTCCGATGCAGCCAGCTACGTCTTTAACTACAATAGTAAAGGGGACCTGGAGAGCATCATCACCAACAGATTAAATACGGGTAATCCCAACCTGTTTTTTACCTATGACAGGCGACACCGTGCCGTAGAAGTATTATCTGGTTTTATGGCTTCGGCCAGCGAAGCCGGGGCGGTATGGTTTTACCATAAGTTGGGCTACAATACCGCCAACCAAATCGTCCGCGATACGGTGTACCAATTCGGTGGAAAAGATGCAGGCGGGATCATCCGCTCTTCTTTCCATAATGAAAAACATAGCCTGCTCCAATACGATGCGGGTAACCGCCTGGTAAAGGCGACCGACAGCGTTTGGGAACGCGGTGTGTATATTTATGCCGACTACTTTACTTACAAGTACAACGCAACAGGCAATTTGGAGTACATGATCCGCGAATCGCACAACGGTCCGCAGTTCGGCGGAAGTATCTACAGCGATACATTCTGGATGAAGCCTTACGATACCAAATTGAGTATCCGCCGTACCAGCCGGATATGGATGTACCTCGATCGCAACTATAGCGTCAATAATTCCTTTACGTCCGCCAGTTACAATTCGTACGGACTGCCTGTGCAGTTCAACGCCGGCGAGTATTGGTATGGATTTATGGAAGTATTACCGGCCATCGGCGGCAATGCAACGGTCATTTACCATTGCAATTAATGAGACGGCCTGGCTGTGGTTGATGCACATCGCCATACAATAAAAATCCCTCCGCAACCGGAGGGATTTCTGTATATATAGACCAACCAACCTGGGTTAGATAATTCTGAATCCAACGCCCAGCTGGAAACCCTGGTTTTTCCATTTGTCGCTGCTGGTCGCATCATTAATATTTGCGAGGCCAACCGTATAACGTCCGTTGATACGAAGGCTGCCAATATTGAGCTGCACACCAGCCAGGAGGGAAAGATCGCCTTTGCTGAATGCATCTTTTCCATTCTCAAATAAATTCTTGTGTTGATCCAGTAAGATGCCGTATTGCGGACCTGCCTGGAAGGAAATAAACTTGGCAGGGGTAATGTTCAGCAACAGGGGAATGGAAACGTAGTTGAGCGAAACATTCTTAAGGTTGCTTACATTAAGTACGTTATGAAAAGAAGTGTCTGCTTTTGTATTGTACTGGTTGAACAATACCTCTGGCTGAATCTGGATGAAGTTCGAAATTTTTACGGTGGCAAAAGCACCTGCGCTATAGCCATAGTTGAACTCATCTTTGAAAGACTTGCCGTCGATCTTGGTGATGTTTACCCCGCCCTTTACACCCAGCTGGAACATGGGCACGTGGAACTGTGCAGAAGCACCGAAGGAAGCAATCACGAGTGCAAAAAACGGAACCAGGATTTTCTTGTTCATGTGGTAGAGTTTTTAGTTGGTAAGAAAATTTCAAGGAATATGCCATTCCGTTCTTACAGACGTTAAAAACAGTTAAGGGTTTACAAAGGGGATCATAAACTTAGAAGTTCCAGGCAAAGCTAAGGGAGAAAACCTGGCTAAACTTCGTTTCGGCGTCCTGGAGGTAATAATCCATGAACCAGAGTGGCTGGATATTGAGGTGCCCGATGGTATAGTAGATACTGGTGCCGAGTGCGATCGACTGAAACTGGAATCCGTTTCCATCGGCACTGGCATAACTCTTTTTGAATTTGGACAGCGATATTTTTCGTGCCAGCAAACTGAGGCTCGAACTATTGTTCGAATTGATCCTGGTAGAGCCTGCTACCACATACCCCGTGACACTCGCGGTGATGTGATCGTCTTTCAGGAGTACATCGTCCCACTCGAAATCACGCCGCAGCGAAGCGGAGACCGACAAGTCCTTGATATGATTTTCCGAAGCAATCGTTTTGGTGTAGTGAATCCATACATAGCGCTGGAGGATATTGCTGTACTTATAGATGGAGTCGGAGTAACTCAGTTTATCATCAAAGCGCCCCGTTGCATAACCCGCAGTGATGCCATATCGCCAGTGTTTGTTGCGATGGTAGAGATAAGCATACCAGTCGTTATCGTACGGACTTGCTTCAATGGTAGCAGTATCTTTCCCAAAATAGCGCGTGTAGGACAGACCTGCTGCCCATTTTTCGCCGATGTAATCGTAAGACGGTGTGACTGCATACTGGTAGAAGATAAACTTGCCAGCCGGACTTGCAGCAAAGCCCGTTGCACTTAAACTGAAGCCTGATTTATGGAAATAAGATAGGGTAGGCGTGAAAGAGAGTTGGTTGGTTCTTGCTTCCTGGGAATTCAGTGAATTGTTTTTGATGCTGAAGCTGCGGTTGCCGATGCCCGCGCTCACGGAGACGAAACTGGTGGGTTTCGACAAGGAATCGAGAAAGGCATCAAAGTCTTTCATCAATGAATCCATTACCGCCGTAGTATCCTTGTTGGCAAATAAAGAATCCAGCTTGCCTGTCTGGGCATGCGATTGCTCCTGCGTTCCTAGCAGTAACAGGAGTAGCAATAGCAAGGTGGCAAGTTTGGTCATGCGGGGTTTGGCCCTAAAAACGCGGATTGGACTCCGAAAATTGCGGGAAGTTTAAGGGAGTAATAAGTAATAAGTTCTAAG
>JAGWTK010000568.1 GCA_028876035.1 Bacteroidota bacterium | reverse complement strand
CTCATTAAAAGAAAGTTGATCCGGCAGTTTGGTATACGGGCGCCGCAAGTGCGGAATCAGCGGCGTATTTCCGCATTGATAAGCCAGACTTATATGTTCGAACGCTTTCACTGGATGCTGTTTATCATCTTCGCATTGGTTATGGCAGACGCCTTGTCGGGCGGGCACCTTGTTTGGGGACTAGTGTTGCTTATTTCGAATATTATTTACAATGTGTGTCCCAATTTACTGCAGCAATACCTTCGTCTTCGACTCCGGCGGCTATCGAAGGATTTAATAGTCTGACACTTGTTACGGTAATAGAAGTTTACCAGGCAATGACTTCATACAGCCCAGGCTACATCTCC
Source organism: Bacteroidota bacterium (assembly GCA_028876035.1). Lineage (GTDB taxonomy): Bacteria > Bacteroidota > Bacteroidia > Chitinophagales > Chitinophagaceae > JACMLD01. Next base: position 2,288 of record JAGWTK010000568.1, on the reverse strand, counting down.
ACGCGCCCCTCGATCTTCCCGTTATTTCTAATAAAAATCCGCATCGGTTCAGGAAAAATGTCTACCTTCTCTCCCGATTTCCCCTTAACCAATTTCGTCTCCATTCCTGTTTTATAGACCGCGATCCGGCCAATCGCCGTGTTGCAATAAATCCATTGGCTGTATATCGTTATGCGTGTTGACAATGAAGAATATTATTTCCTCCGCAACGGTGGGGAGATGGGTGCGCTGATACGCGCAACTGACTGGAGCAAGACAGCGCTCGGCGATCCGGCGGGCTGGCCGCAGAGTCTGCGTACGATGGTCGCCGTTATGCTCGACAATCCCTTCGGCATGTACATCGCCTGGGGCGAGGAATATACGCAGCTCTACAATGATGGTTACCGGCCCATCCTCGGCGCAAGCAAGCATCCCCAGGCATTAGGTATCAGTACCCGCGAAACTTTTGCAGAAATATGGCATATCGTAGGGCCGATGTTTGAAGGGGTGATGCGGGGGCAAGCGGTAGGATTTCCGGACTTCATGTTACCGCTGCATCGTAACGGGTTTATTGAAGAATGCTATTTTGATTTTTCGTATAGTCCTATCCGTAAGGATGATGGAAGCGTAGGTGGTGTGCTGGTAACCGTTATCGAAACCACGCAAAAGAAAAAGACCGAAGCTGCGCTGAAAGAAAGCAACGAACGCTTCAGGCGTACCATGCAACAAGCGCCTGTGGGAATCACCATACTCCGCGGTAAGGAATTTACCGTTGAGATGGCCAACGATGCGTATCTGCGGCTAATAAATAAAACAGCAGAAGGTTTTGTGGGGCGGCCATTGTTCAGTTCACTGCCCGAAGTGAGGGAAACAGTGGACAACTTACTGACCAATGTACTTGAAACCGGAACACCTTTTCATGGCAATGAAGTACCGATTCCCCTGAATCGCTTCGGCACTACCAGTATTTACTATTTCGACTTCCTCTATTACCCGCTGCACGAGCCGAATGGCGACATTTCCGGCGTCATCGTTGCAGTGACAGAATCAACAGAGAAGGTGAAAGGAAGAAAACAAATAGAAGAAAGCAAACGGTTGTATGAAGCGATAACGCAGAATACACCCGACCTCATTTATGTTTTCGGGCTCGATTACCGTTTTGAATACGCGAACGATGCTCTGCTAAGAATGTGGGGTAAAACCTGGGAGACTTCAATCGGAAAAAACCTGCTGGAGAATGGCTACGAACCATGGCATGCTGAAATGCACGAGCGTGAAATCGACCAGGTCGTAGCCACCAAAGCACCCATTCGGGGGGAAGTATCGTTCCCGCACGCGAGCCTTGGCCGCAGGGTATACGACTACATATTTGTGCCTTTGTTCGACGAGAAAGGGAATGTTGAGGCAGTTGCCGGGACTACCCGGGATATTACCGAGCAGGTACTGGCGAGACAACATATAGCAGAAAGTGAGGAACAATTTCGTACGCTGGCACAAACGCTTCCGCAACTGGTTTGGGTAACCGATGCTCATGGATATCCTTCATTCGCATCTAACCGTTGGAAAGAATATTCAGGCGTTGAGCCAACTGGCCCGGAGGCATGGAAAGCCATTGTTCATCCGGAAGATTATGAAAGAATAAACCGGGAATGGGGACACAGTCTGGCAACCGGCGTTCATTACAGGGGCGAAGTTCGACTCAGAAGCGCTGGCGGAGAGTATCATTGGTTCAGTGTAAATGGTACACCGGTACACGATCAATCAAACAGCATCGTAAAATGGATCGGTGCCTTCACAGACATCCAGGAACAGAAATTAAAGGAGGAGAAAAAGGATGAGTTCATCAGCATCGCCAGTCATGAGCTGAAAACACCGCTCACTACTGCCAAAGCCTATTTGCAATTACTGGAACTCATTCTTCCGGCAAACAATGAGCAGGCGAAGCTGTATGCAAAAAACGCCCACCTGTCGGTTTCAAAAATCAACGAGCTCGTGGAAGAACTGCTCGACGTAAGCAAAATACGGCTCGGCAAACTCAACTACCGCATCAGCACTTTCGATTTCGCTGAGTTAATGCAAAGTACTGTTGCCAATTTCCAGCTAACCGTGCCCAGTCACCATATCATCATAACCGAACTTGCGCCTGCGCAGGTGACAGGCGACCAGGACAGACTACAACAGGTCATCATCAATCTCCTCAGCAATGCTGTTAAATACTCGCCCCAATCGAGCGAAGTCCATATTTCCGTTGCTGCGGAAAAATCCCGGGTACTGGTGAGCGTTCTCGATACCGGTGTTGGCATCAACAA
>JAGWTK010000067.1 GCA_028876035.1 Bacteroidota bacterium | reverse complement strand
TATTACCCCAGGAAGCATATTCACCCACATACACTTTCGGTCCATGCCGATCATAATTATCATAACGCGCTGCATTATGACGGAACCATTCCGGTTTTTCATAATAGTGTTCATCCACCACCGGTACCTGCAACTTGCGCGAAAAATTCCAACCGAGGTCAAAATCTTCTCCCGAGTGGAAAGGGCCGGCTGTGCCTACAATGGTTATTTCAGGGTGTTTTGCATGTACGGCTTCGTAGATCATGGCAAACCGTTCGCGGAATGCATCGGTCTGTTTGTCTTCATTGCCTACACCCACATATTGCAGGTTAAACGGCGCCGGGTGACCAGCCGCTGCACGTTTCGCGCCCCAGGTTGAATTGACAGGACCATTGGCATACTCAATCAAATCGAGTATATCCTGCACATAGGCATTCATCTCCTCCATGGGAATGGCTTTCTGCCCCGTGCTGCCAATTGCCCAGGTACCGCCGGAATTCTGACAACTGACGCCGGCCGCTACCACCGGCAAAGGTTTCGCGCCGATGTCTTCACAAAATTGGAAGTATTCAAAAAAGCCGAGTCCGTCCGACTGGTGGTAATTCCAGATATTCCTTTGTCCCAATCTTTCTTCTACCGGCCCTATGCTATTTTTCCACCGATAGATATTGGCGACGCCATCACCATGCACCAAACAACCGCCGGGGAATCGCATAAAATGCGGATGGATGTTTGCGATGGCTGTTGCCAAATCATTGCGCAGTCCATTGGCGCGCAGATGAAACGTGTTGGCCGGAAACAAAGACACCATATCCATATCCAGTTTACCCCGGCTGGTAGCAAGGATAAAAAGCGTGGCACTGTCGGCATCACCGGCAACAACAAAGCTCCGTTCGTATTTTTTCCAGCGCGTATCATCCGTAACAATGGTTGCGTTTCCCAGCGTATCGCCTTTGTTTGAGAGGAGAAAAACATGCAGGTTGACGGTCTGCGCCGATACCTGCCGGAGAAAAATGGAAAAATTGTATTTTTCGCCTTTGTGCAGCTGCATTCCATCGAAGCCCTGGTTGCTTATGCCAATGCCTTGTTGCCCGGGATCTTCAATACCCAGTGAAAGGTAGTGCGGGTTATTTGGATGGATGGGTCGGCTGCTTTCAACACTCAGGGTGCCGTAGCCATAGCCCTTGTGGCAGTATTGCCAGTAGCTGAACGACTGCCAGCCTTCGCGGTCGACCGGACTGTATTCAAAGGAACGGTTTTGTACCATCTCTGCATACAATCCGCCGTCTGCTGCAAAACTCAGGTCTTCGAAAAAGATACCAAAGAGGTCGGCGCTAATCGGGTAGGCTTTACTGGTATTTTTTTGCGCCACTACAGCAACACCACAGGTAAGTGCTGCTATCAATGCGCCTGTTCTCAAAGCAAGCTTCATGAATTTCGGCGTTTGTGAGCGTTTATTTTTGCAATTCATTCAATATCGGGTGGTCGATGGCACTGATACTGCTTTGATCGGGTTTGAGCAATTCAAAAACCATGATTTCATTCTTTCCCTTCTTCAACCATTCAGCCGGCACATACACCGTTTGCTGCGGACCAACATTCCAATAACGTCCCAGGTGATGACCATTGATCCAAATGGAGCCTTTACCCCAGTTCCGCATATCGAGCCAGGTATCACCTGTGGTCTCCAATGAAAATGAGGTGCTCAAAAACGAGGGTGTCCCCGCTTGCAGCAAGGGATCTTTTACTTTGTCGCCTGGCGCGAATTGAACCGGGTGCATGGTCCAGCCACTGAGTTTTTTACCGTTCAGGTCCACATCACCCGTAATGCCCTTGGTATTTTTGAGCAGGTAGGGTCCAAAGTTGATGCGTCCCAGGTTTTCAACCAGTATATCCAGTTTTGCCCCTGCAGGAATCGCTTCAAGCATCAGGCTATCGGTTTTGATCCGGCGATCAAGTGTTCCGATCTTTTTTCCGTTGAGCAGCACAATGGCATAATCGCGAAGGCCATTAATCTTCAGCATACCGCCACTGAAAGCCGGCAATATGGTGCGGTACCAAACATACCCATAAGCATGGTGCAGGGCTTCAAAAGGCAAAGGGGAAGCATTTTTGACAGCTGCTTTTGCGTAATTCCGGAATGAACTGCTTTGCTGAATGTTTGCCGTAAACCGGATCGTGGGCCTTGCAGCGGGAACGGGTGGCAGCGTTTGACCGGCCGGTAAATGTTTCTGAATCACTTCGCGGAAGCGCATATACTTCTCCGTTGCATTGCCCTGCTCATTCACCGGCGCATCGTAGTCGTAACTGCTGATCTGTGGTTCATAGGGGTCCCGGTCATTGTAATTGGCACCGTTCATAAATCCGCGGGTGGTGCCACCATGGAACATGTACATATTGATGGAAATGCCAGCCGCAAGAACAGTGTCCAGCGGTGCGGCATACTTTTCCGCCGGTACGGTATGGTGTTGCGTGCCCCACCAATCGAACCAGGCTGGGTACCATTCTGCGATAAAATACGGTCCCTTACCATCGTGGTATTTGTTGATCAGCGTTCTTACCTGCGCGGGATTATCGATGCCGTTCACAGCAGGCAACAATCCTTTCAAATGACCGCCCTCCAGTGCAGAAGGTGGATCGCAGGTATATAGCAGTCCGTCAAAACCTGCTTCACGAAACATGGCTTCATTAACAGCGAGGTAATCTTTATCGTTTCCATAGGAGCCATACTCATTTTCCACCTGCACCATCAGTATATTCCCTCCGTGGTTTACCTGCAAGGGCGCCAGTTGTTTGCCGATTTCACGGATATAGGTCCGGTATTCGCGCAGGTAATTGCTGTCGCGGCTCCGCACGACCAGGTTCTTTTCATTTTCTAACCAATAGGGATAACCGCCGAATTCCCATTCAGCGCACACGTACGGACTGGGCCGAAGTATTACCCAAAGTCCTTCTTCCTGCGCGGTCTTCACAAAGGCGGCAATATCATTGTTGCCGGAGAAATCGAATTTTCCTTTTTCGGGCTCGTGCAGGTTCCAGAAAACATAAGTACCAATGGTGTTTAATCCCATCGCCCTGGCCATTTTCATGCTGTGCCGCCAGGTTTCGCGCGGGATGCGGGGATAGTGGATTTCGCCCGAGATGATCTGCAATGGTTTTCCGTCGAGCAGGAAATGCTGGTCGTCTGTGCTGAACTGGTGTTTTGTTGTTTGCGCGGAACTGAGTTGTACGGCAAATACCAGGAGCAAACCCAGTAAGAAGCATTTACGGGTGCTAAAAGTGTAACGTGGATGCATAGTCGTTTTATTTCTTCATCAACCAGCGGTACATCTCACAGGCTGCGAGGAGAAAGGCGCCCGTTCCAAAGGGTGTAACCGATTGCTGGTTCACCACCTGGCCGGGAATCGCTTTTTCACCAATCGGTTGCACATAGCCGATGTTTCCATCGTTTTGCAACGCCGTGGCGAGCAGGGAGTGCCAGCTTTTATTGACAACGGGAAGGTATTCCTTTACGGGCAATATGCCATGATGAATGCCCCAGAGTATAGCATAAGTAAAAAACGAAGTGCCGCTGGATTCATAGCCCGGGGCCTGCATCGGATCTATAAGGCTTCTTGTCCAATAGCCTTCGGACTGCTGGCAATTTTTTAAAGCAGCAGCCATTTCCCTGAAGCGCTGCAGGTATAACGGACGATGCGGATCATTTTGAGGAAGGCGTTCAAGCACTTTTGCAAGCGCTGCAATCACCCAGCCATTTCCCCTCGACCAAAAGTCTTTCTTCCCTGCATTGGTGCGATGCGCGGGATAGAGGTATTTCGCATCGCGGTAATAAAGATGCGCAACGGGATCAAACATCAGGCTGTCGGCAAACCGAAAGTAATCAAACAATTTGCGGAGATAAAGCCTGTTTCCTGTAAGGTCATACATCCTGGTCATAACGGGCATGGCCATATACAAACCATCTGCCCACCACCAATAGCCGTTGAAACGGGTATTAACCTGATGATGCATCACTTGTTTTGCCCGCGCGATTTTAATTGGCTCGGGTGTGAGTTTATACAAGTCAATATAGGTTTGAAAGCAAATCTGCCAGTCGCCAAACAACACGTACTCGTCCGTTTCGCCGTAAGTATATTTCCATTCACTGGTATCGGCCGATTTTGCGCCCATCCACTGATTGTAAGTGGCCCAGGCTTCTGCATAATGAACAAAAGAGCTGTCGCCCGTGACGGAGAACGCGTCCATATTGGCCGACTGGTAAGCGGCCTGGTCCCAGAACGCGTGTACCCGGGGTGAATGCGTGTGTTGCCAGTGCTGATTGACCCGACGAATAAGTGTCCGCACACTGTCAGCGTTTTCTCGCGCTGGACTGGTTGGCTGCTGGGTATAAACTTCGATGCTTGAGTACAGCAAGGCAGTAACCAGCAGGTAGTATCTGAAGTTCATGATTACCGTTATTCTGTTGAAAAAAATGGCCGGTAAGCCATCGCTTTCACCGGCCATAAACGCTGCCAGATAAAAACCGGGTCGCCAACTGCGATCAGTAACCCGTGTTTTGTTCCAGTACCGCGTCTTTATTCAAATCAATCTCAGATTTCGGAATCGGCAACAAAAGGTTTTTGGAACTAAGTCCCACCACCGGGTTGATCGTATTCGTATTTAACCGCGTGGTTCTGTCAACCAATGTGCCGGTACGCATCAACGTCATTCTTCTGTTTTCTTCTGCCAGCAATTCGCGGGCACGCTCATCCAGTATGAAATCCAGGGTTACCTGGGCAGACGTTATGGGGGTTGCATTGGCCCTTGCCCGAATCACATTGATAGAAGCAGCCGCTTCAGCCAGTTTGCCCTGCCGGAATTGTGCTTCTGCCTGCAACAGGTAGGTTTCGCCCAAACGCATCAGGATAAAATCTTTGATCATAGCAAACCCAAATACATCGTTGGGATCAAACTGGTACCATTTTGTCGTATGCGGTGCGATTTTGAAAACAGTATCGGCACCTGTGTAAGGTACTTGTTGTCCGTAGTTCGCCTGTCCCACGGTATTGTAATAAAATTTCCGGCGCAGGTTATAGTTGGAATTGCGCATATCGTTTGTCTCATACAAATTATAAACGACCCAGTCTGTAAGGCGCATTCTCGCGATACCACGGCCGCCCAATGAATCGCAGATAGTCATGCCCGTTATCTGGTAATAGGCAGCTCCCCAGTTCCGGCGTTGCTGTGGGTTGTTGGTGATACCTCCGGTCACCGTACTTGGATTTTCCTGTTCCAATACCCAGATGGCTTCGCGGTTGCCCTGGCCACGGCGTTCGTTACCGTACACGAACATGTCGGAGAACGGATCGCCGGGCTGACTGGCTTTAACGCCATAGCGGGCGCTGATCAAACTAAACTTACCACTGTTGATGATGGCCTGCGTTTGCTGCTCCGCCAAATCATACTTGCCCATGCGCAGGTAGGCTTCTGCCAGCAACTGCTGCGCCATCGCTTTATTCGCACGTCCATACATTTTTCCTTTCGAATTGCTCTTAACATTGTCAATGTCGGGCAGGTTGGTGGCCGCAAACAAAAGATCAGATGCAATGAGGTTATTAACGGAGTCAAGTGAAGCGCGGGTGTAGTCCGTTTTAGGACCCGTTACCGGCTTTGTCACCAACGGTACTTTTCCGAATAGCGTGGCGAGTGTGTTGTACGCATAAGCGCGGAAAAACTTCGCCTCTGCATTGAATGCGTTCTGACCCGCCGCTGAAATACCGGTGATGCCACCCGACTCAATATTGTTGATGATCACGTTACAGTTGTTGATCATACGGTAGCTCCATCCCCAGGTATAAGAAGCGGCCCCATCTGTACTGATCAGCTGTGTGTAGTCATAGTAGGGAACTTCAATACCCTGCTTCTGTGTGGGCGGCACCCAGGCGATATCCGTGCCTGCATGCCAAACGCTGGGCCAGCCTTGTTGATCACTGTAGCTGAAGAAAGTACTCATGTGATTGTACAGGCCATTAATGGATGCTTCGAAACCCAGCGAGTCTTTCAGCGTGGCAGGTGCATAGTAAGGATAGACGGTCTCATTAAGAAAGGTTTTTTTGCAGGAGCCAAACAGGCAGGCTGCGGCAATCAAACCGGATGATATGATGGTTATTTTTTTCATGTTTCTGTAGGTTAAACTGTGATTAACGAAGCGTAACATTCAAACCGACCACAATGGAACGGGTGAGGGGGTAATTGTTGGTCCAGTCGCCGCTACCCCGGAACGAATAGTTGTTCTCCGGGTCCCAGCCAATCCAGTTGGTAAATGTGTGCAGGTTGCGGCCGCTGGCATATACCGTTAAACTGCCCAGTTTGATTTTATCCAGCAGGTGCTGGGAAAATGTATAGCTCAGGGTCACATCTTTAATGCGGGTATAACTGTTGTCGGACGGATAACCGTACCCGCGTGTATTGGTGTAAGCAAGGGAAGGACGTGTATTGCTCTTATTGGAAGATGTCCAGTAACCGGTTGCCTGCGGAAGATTCATGCGGCCCGCTTCGTCCGCGTAGGTGAGCGTAACATTGTTTTTCAATCCCCCTTGTACGGTTTGGATAAACACGCTCAGGCGAAGATTTTTGTACGAGAAGGTGTTGGTGATGCCACCCGTCCATTTCGGATCACGCTGACCAAGAATAATTTTATCATCAGCCGTAATCTTTTTATCGCCGTTTAGATCTGCAAATTTCAGATCGCCGGGTTTCGCGCCTGGATCAGAACCTGAAGCGTCTTCTCCTGTTTGCCATACGCCAATCATTTTATAGTCGTAGATCACGCCGATGGGTTGACCAATAAACCAGCGGTTACCCAGGTCGCTCTTCTTATCACCATACAGGTCAATGATCTTGTTTTTGTTTTTTGCAAATACAATAGAGGTGAGCCATTTAAAATTTTTGCTGCTGATGTTTTCGGTATTCAATGTCAGCTCCATACCACGGTTTTCTGTCTTTCCCAGGTTGTCAAGTATGGCTGAATAACCCGTGATGATCGGCAGGTTGCGCTGCAGCAGCAGGTCGGTGGTTTGTGTTTTGTAGATGTCCAGTGAGCCGCTTACCCGGTTGTTCAGCAGTGCGAAATCCAGACCGGCGTTGAACGTGGTGGCGTTTTCCCAGTGCAGGTTGGCGTTACCCAGGTTGCTGGCCAGCACGCCGATGGTGGATATACCGGAGAAGGGTATGCGCACACTGGCATCGGTGGTAACTGTTTGGTATACATTGATAGCTTCATTACCTGATTTACCATAGGACAGGCGCAGTTTCAGGTTGCTGAATAATTTATTGTTCTGCATGAAACGTTCATTGCTGATATTCCAGCCGAATGCTACAGAAGGGAATACGCCGTATTTATCGGTATTCGCTCCCATAACCGACGAACCATCACGGCGCGCCGTAACAGTGAACAGGTACCTGCTGTCGTAGCTGTAATTGATCCGTGCCATCTGCGAGTTGAGATCGTATTTGTCGCGGTAAGAGCTGGCTGTTTGCGTGGCACCTGCACCCAGGTTATTGAACGATAACTGGTCGTTGATAAAGCCGGTGGCGGAAGAGGAGAAGGTGAAGTAGTTTCTTTCCTGTGCACTGTACAAACCGGTGAAGTCGATATGGTGTACGCCCCAGTTCTTCACATACGTAAGAATATTTTCAACTACCCAGTTCCTGGTGTCGGAACTATTGGAAGTACCCGATCCCAGTGTGTTGTTCGCATTACGGCCGGTATAACTGCCAAAGCGGGTGGGCACATAAGTATAGCCGGCATTCAAACGATACTTCAAACCTTTTAAAATGCCACCGGGTTTTAATTCAGCGTACACATTACCGGTGAGGTTGGTAGAACGATCGGTCCGATCAGTATACAATCCGAGCAGCGGGTTTGTATATAACAGTTCGGGATTCATCGGGTAGATGGCATAGTTGCCGGCTGCGTCGTACTCAGAGCCATAGGGACTCATCGCTGCAGCGAGGTAGAAATTGGCGCGGCCACCATCGTAATTGTTGTTAGCAATCGATAAAGATGTTCCGGTGGTAAGATAATCGGTCAGGTTAATGTCGAGATTGGTTCGGATGCTGGCGCGGTGGTATTGGTATCCCTTTACCACACCCTGTTGTTTCATGTAATCACCCGATACGTAATATTTCACGTCTTTGGTGCCGCCGGATACACTCAGGTTATGGTCCTGTATCACGCCCTGTTGGGTTGTTTCTTTGATCCAGTCAACGGTTTTATTTGCATTGTAATTCGCGATCTCGAACGCATTTTGCAACACGGTTGGCTGCGCGGTAGTCGGGTTCAACTGTTTCCACCAGTCGGCGTACTTCTGTACATATTGTTGCGGCGAAGAGGGTGTAAGCATATGCGAGAAATTATCAAAGCCCGCATAGCCATTGTAGCGGATTACTGCTTTGCCCGTAGTGCCACGCTTGGTTGTGATGAGGATAACGCCGTTCGCACCGTTTACACCATAGATGGCAGTGGCAGACGCATCTTTCAGGATCTCAATGGAGGCAATATCATTGGGGTTGATATCATTGGTTACACCACCTGTTTTGCTGAAAGGCACACCATCTACCACAATAAAAGGACCTTTACCTGCCGTGATGGTGTTTTGTCCGCGCACCAGCACGTCTGCCGAACTGCCGGGTACGGATGAGGTTTGGGTGATCGTTACACCGGGTACAGAACCTTCTATCGCGTGCAGTACATTCGTAACGGGCAACTGCGATAAACGTGATTTGGGAACAGAGACCACCGAACCGGTTACATCGGCCCGTTTTTGGGTACCATATCCTACCACTACAACTTCTCCCAGTTGACGATTGGTCGCCACCAGGGCCACCTGCATATTACCGCCGGGATTCACGGCCAGTGTTTGTTCCGTGTAGCCAACATAGCTGATCACGAGGAAATCACCCGCCTTTGCTTTGATAGAAAATGCACCTTGTGCATCTGTTATTGTGGCAGTCTTGCTCCCTTTCAGGGAAACGGTTGCGCCAGACACCGGTAGCTTTGTTTCAGCATCTGTTATGATACCGGTGACGGTACCCGTTTGTGCGAATGCTGGTGCCGGGTGAACAATGGCGCTGAGGAGAAATAAGAAAATAGCGAGCGGATAAAAGTGCAGGAGCCGGACGGATGTTCTCCATCCGCGGATGCAGTGTGTTTTGGTCATATGACAGCGTTTTGTGAGTTTGAATACCGGGTGTCGTCTGAAATCCACCACAGGTTGTGACAGCACAAATATCTATTGCGTCTGAAGCGGGGCAGGGGGGACAAATAGTAAAAGAAGGGGGGTAAATTAAAAGTCGCCGGAAAATTTTAATTGTAAATCAGACACTTATTTTCTCTTTACCTGTCAGTCCACATTTTTCGCCCCTAAAACACGACGGTAGCGACGCACGTATTCGGATGGATTCATCGCAAACAGTTTTGAGAACTGCTCACGGAAATAGCGGATATCATTAAACCCGGTGATATAGGTAACCTCTGCGATTGTTTTGTCTGTATTGATGAGTAAGCTGGCCGCTTTTCGCAGGCGCAGGTATCGGATAAAAACATTGATGGTTAAACCTGAAATCGTTTTTACTTTTTTATACAGGCTGGGATGGCTCATACCCAATTCGCGGCAAAACTGCTGGATATTGAATGCCGGGTTGCTCATATTGTGCTCCACCACCGCAATACAACGATCCATGAACTCTTTGTGCTCGCCTGCAAAACTGTCATTTGGCTGCAGGGTGACTGCATTCAAAAAATAATCACGGAGCCGCTTTCTTCCCTGCAGAATATTTTTTACCCGGGTGAGGATTAGGTCCTTGTCGAATGGCTTGGTGATATAATCGTCTGCCCCGCATTCAAACCCTTTGATGCGGCTTTCATCCGATCCGCTGCCGGTAAGCAGCACCAGGGGAATATGCGAAAGGGTAGGACTGGATTTTATTTTTTGGCAAAGAAGGATGCCATCCATATTCTCCATGGCAATATCGCTCAGGATGATTTCCGGGGCATGCACTTCGGCCATTGCATAGCCCTGCAGTCCGTCTGCTGCTTCAAATACCTGGAACCGGGCAGAGAAGATTTCGCTGATATAGTTCCTGATTTCCGGGTTATCGTCTACCACCAGCATAATGGGAAGCTCCGAACTTAGTTTCTCCAGCATAGGTGTGGCCGATGGTGGCGGGTAGCTGCTGTCTTCCAACAATTCGCTCAACACTTCAGAACTGCCGTTGTTAGTTTCTGTTTGTACAGGCGCTTCCTTGACAGGCAGTCGCAGTTCGAATACCGTACCACGGCCTGCGATGCTTTGATAACTGAGTTCTCCCTCATGTGCGCGGGCAAGCCGGCGCGAGACATACAACCCGATGCCAAATCCACTTTGGGTGCTCTTATCGCCCCTGTAAAATGAATCAAATATTTTTTCCCCTGTTTCTGCTGGGATGCCTCCTCCATTATCTTCTACCAGTATTCGGATGGAGGACTGTTCCTGGAGCAGCGTAAGCTGAACCATTCCACCTGGAGCTGTGTACTTGAACGCATTCGATAAAAGATTAAAAAGGATGATTTCAATTTTTTCCTTGTCGGCCGATAACACGGCGTCCTGCCCGGGTATTTCGCAGGTGAACCTGATATTTTTCGAATGGGCATGCTGACTGAAACTCAGCGCCGTTTCTTTGCAGAGTTCCGAAATGCTGAACTGGCTTAGCTGCAGGTGTTGGTCCAGCGACTCTGCTTTGCGAAACAAAAGTAGCTGGTCGGTAAGACTGAGCAAACGCTTTGCGTTTCTGTATACCAGCGATAGTTTTTTTCCGGTTTCAGTTTGTTGGTTATCCTGCAATAATTCTTTAAGCGGACTAATAATTAAAGTAAGCGGCGTACGGAACTCATGTGCAATATGGGTGAAAAAGGAAATTCGTTTTTCGCCCAGTTCTTTTTCTTTCTCCCGTTCCAACCGGGCAATTTGAACTTCATATTGCATCCGGTGCTGGCGCTGTGAATAGCGGATGTACAAATAAACGGCGGTTGCAAAGGCCGCTGCATAGAGCAGCCATGCCCACCAGGTACGGTAAAGCGGGGGAAGTACACGTACTTGCAGCATTGTTTTGACCGGTCCCCACCTGCCGCTGGCATCCGACACTTTTAGCAGGAAACGATAGTTCCCTTCTTCCAGTCTTGAATAGGTAGCGGTTCTTGCACCATTCACATAGTTCCAGCCCTTGTCCCAGCCTTCTAATTGGTAGGCGTACTGTATTTTGTCGGACCCGGTATACATCAATCCAACAAAATCCACGGAAAGCGCTGCCTTGTTATAAGGCAGTTTCCAGTTCCGAAACAGGGCCGACTGTTCGTCAATTACCAGGTCGTTGTTTTCGGCGGCGGGCTGGTTATTAATATGAATGCCTGTAATAAAAACAGAAGGTTGCTCCGTATGATCAAAAATGCTGTCCGGTTGAAAAATATTGAATCCCCGGATGCCTCCAAAAGCCAATTCACCGGAAGGCAGCTGGGCTGATGCATTTAACACGAACTGGTTGCTCTGCAATCCGTCGGAAGGAGTGTAATTGCGGAATTGTCGGGTTGCCGGATCAAAACGGCATAGCCCGTAAAATGTACTCAGCCAGATATGGCCGTTTTTATCTTCTTCCATGCGCAGCACCGAGTTATTGGGCAATCCTTCGCGGGTGCTGTAGCGCGTAAATTGTCCGCTGCGCCGATCTAATAATAATAGTCCGCCCCCTTCGGTACCTATCCAAAGTTGTCCCAGTTTGTCCTCATGAATGGAACGTACGGGGTAGCCAATGTTGTAGTAAATATGCTTTCGTTTGTCCAGGTCCAGCCTAATCAGCCGATCGTAGTTACCCGCCCATAGTATACCTGCTTTGTCTTCGGCCATACACTGGATATTGCTGATAGCACTGTCAAACAACACGAATTGCTGCGTCCGCCGGTCGAAGCTGTAGAGTGTGCCGTCATTCGTGGTGCTCGCCCACAGCCTGCCTTTCCGGTCGGGATACAGTACCCAGATATTGTTTTCCGCTGCGCCGCTGTATGGATTTCTGCAAACGAAGTGCTCAAATGCGTTTGTGCCTCTCCGTAAGCGATTGATTCCGCCAAACCAGGTGCCCACCCAAAGGTCCTGCAAACTGTCGAGCGTCATGCAGGTGATAAAGTTGCTGCTGATCGAATGCTCGTTGCCGGGCTGTCGCAGGTAGTTGCGGAAACTATTTTGGCGGCGGTCCCAGAAACGAAGCCCGGCGCCCTGGGTGCCCACCCAAAGATTGTTGTTGAGATCGGGGCAGAAGCTGTGTACAAAATTGTCCATGGCTTCACTGCCATTGTACAGTACTGTTTGAAACGATGCATTCCCGTGCTCAATCAGGTTGATGCCGCCATGCAGCGTGCCGACCCATTGCCGGCCCCAGGGATCTTCCACGATATCGTAGGCGGCATTGCCGTTGATGATTGGTTTTCCCTGCTCATTGACGTACGGCATAGCTCCTGGCTGATTTTCCTGGAAATACCATAAAGCCATGCCATCGGTGGCTATCCAAAATCGGTCGCGGCCCCGAATGATCTTTCTTACAAGGCCGTTTGCCGGAAGCAGGTTGGGTGATAAGGCGCCGCTGGCCATGTTATAGCGGAAAAAGCCCTGGCTCGTGCCAAGGTATAACACACTGTCTCCCGAGAAACAAAAGCTGTTTCCCTGCCGGAATGCGTGTGTCCATTCACGGAGAACGCCCTTTTTCAGATCGTAGCGGTAGAATCCCCGCCCATAAACAATGGCCCAGATGCCACCTTTGGGATCGGTACCCACTGCTGTGGCGGTGTATTCCCCTTTTTGCGCTAACGGTAAGGTATATCCGCGGTGTTGTTTATCCGGGAAAAGCAACAATCCCTGGTTCTGGCTGGCAGCCAGCATGCCCACGCCCTGCACATAACACATGGAACTGACGCCGTAGCTATTTTGCCGGCCATTCGGTGCATCAATATGCGGAATGTGAAATCGCCCGGTAGCAAGATTATAAATACAGATGCCACCGGCCGAGGCGACCCAAAGCTGGTTACTGCTGTCTTCTGCAATGGCATAAATGTGATTGTCGCGGAGAGAATTGCTGTCCCCCAGTACATTGCGGTATGTCCTGAAGGTATAGCCATCGTAGCGGTTGAGCCCGTCATAAGTGCCAAACCACATAAATCCATTGTGGTCGCGGAATACGCAGGTGACCGCGTTGTTGGAAAGCCCCTGTTCAATACCGATATAGCGCCAGCGG
>JAGWTK010000567.1 GCA_028876035.1 Bacteroidota bacterium | reverse complement strand
GCAGGAAATGGACGTAAAAAAATCCATATCGCGGGCTATACCCGTGACCATTTTTTTCAAGTACGCCACCGCTGTGTCGGGATTATTGCTGCCAACCCTCGCATACCCCAATAAACTAAGCAATCCAAAATAGGCACGGCCCAGCAGGCTGTCGTTCATAATTTTACTATTTCCAGCCATCGCTTTCTGCCTTTCGCCAAAATGATCCACGAGGTAGCGAACTGCAGGAGTGGAAACAGATTGCTTATTTACACCAGAATAGTAACGCCAGCTGTCTTCCGGGAAATAGGCGGCCGACACAAAATCATAGTTGTTTACAGTAAATGCCTGCCGGCTGTAATAACGTTGTGCAGCAGTGTCTACCAGTGACCGGCTGTTGATCCCCGCTTCCTGCAATGCTTTCTGTAAGGAAGGACCAGCATTGGCCAGGGTTTGAATTTGTTGCAACAAGACCGTGCTGTCTGCACCCGCCTGGGAAAACTGCTGCAAGAGCGAATCTGTGCGCCGTGTTTCTTCCTGGGTTTTGATTTGTTCCCATACACTGTGCAGTGCAGCAGCCTCCATCACAGCGCCTTCATTCTTGTAAAGCAGCCTTCCCTGTGGATCGAGCATCAGCTGTGCAGGTAACACAGACACTTTGTATTGCTTACCTGCCTCTTTTGATGGCAGCTGCAAAAAGGCAGGGAGCTTATCGTCAGCCGCAAAAAAACGATAATAGACTTCTGCCAGTAGTTCTTTTCGGTTAACCGTTACTGTTGTATCTTCTTTTACTGCATCGTTCGATAAAACACTGTCTTCGCCCAGCAGCACGATGATTCCAGAACCGTTCTCTCTGGCGATGGCAAAGGCCGCGTTCCAGTTTTCAGCGAAGTAATGCTTCATTTTCTCAGCGGCGGCGAGTACTGCTGCGTGCATTGCTTCAGCCTGTTTTTTTGCCAATTCATCAAATGCGGTTTTTTGTGCGCCTGCCCATTTATCAAATGCCTCCCTGGATGGCTGCTCCGTGCCTTTCCAGGGTATTTCATCGTAAGCAGGGTATTGGGCCGTAAAACGAAACGTGCCGGATGAAGTCTCAGTAGCCGGCTTCAAATCCACTCCTTCCCACACAAGGGGCAAGTGTTCAAATGCAGTTTGCCCAATGCTGTCGCTCACTGTAATCGTATATTGGTTACCGTTAGCAGGCAGCGGGTAATCGGCCCCCTGTTCATCAAACAGGGAGTGCTCAAGGTGGATGTTTCTTTCCGCGGGCGCAGGAATCATCGTCACGAAATCCTGACCGGATTTTTTCAACCGGTCGACCCCCGACAGTGAAGTGTTACCGATTGCTGCATTGATATAGCTGGCGTGTCGCCCCGCACTTTTAAATACCAATTGAATTTTTCCGGGGGGAATCGTCTTCGCCAGGGCCGCCCGAATTGTAAACGATGGCGGGCGATGGCTATCCAGGTACACCGTATCGTTGCTGATGGTATAGGTTCCCCTCGCAAATCGGTCAACGGCACCATAACTCGAAGCCCAGTCGAACCGGTTGTTGTAATAGAGACAAAGATTTTCGGCGACTTCATGCTTCGAGGCACTAAAACAGGCATTGATCCGCCGGGAAAGCGCTGCCGGGGACTGACTGAAGCAAGTTGATACAAATAAAGAGAGAACGACTGATAAGGCTTGTGTGCAGAAACGGCGCTCCATTGGCAAGATTTTCAAAGCAGCCGAAAGATACGAAATCGATACCTGTATGGCTGAGCTTATCAGGATGCTTCTTCGGGCGTGGGCTTGTCTTTTACGGCCACCAGTTGATCGATATCGATGGTAATGGGAAGCATGCCGAGTTTTACGATTGCTTTCTTACCCCTTATTTCCATCACCTCTCCTACCTTATGGTTTTTTCGCATCAGCACTTTGGTGCCTGGTGTAATGGCGGCACCGGTTTCTTCGTAGCGCTTGTCGATTTTCTTCTGCACTTTTTCGGCCGACTGCTGCTTCTGCTGATTTGACAATAAGAGGTGCATTTGTTTCATCACCATCGTCTTCTCTTCGGGTGTTTCTGCTTTCCGCCAATCAAACAATACCTGTTTGAGCTTGCGCTCCATGTCTTTCAGGTAACTGATCCTGGATTCGCTCACCTGGTTCTGGTGTTTCAGGAGTTCTACCTGCTGGCGATGCTTTTCGCGATCCATGAGCTGCTCCATTTCTTTTTTGAGCCGCTCGTTTTCTTTCATCAGCTTTTGCAGTTCCTTTTTTTCCGCATCAATTTTTTGGAGATCTTGCTCGGTACGGTTAAGGAGTTTATCGAGTTTGAAATGATCCTGATCCACCAGTTGCCGCGCCCGTTCGATGAGCTTTTTATCGAGTCCAATACGCTCAGCAATGGAAAATGTATAGGAACTGCCAGGCTTGCCCACCATCAACCGGAATAAAGGCAGCAGCGATTGTTCATCAAATGCCATCGCCCCGTTGATGATACCCGGTGTTTTGTTGGCCATGATCTTAAGGTTCAGGTAATGGGTGGTGACAATGCCCATGGAATGTTTGCGGCAGAGTTCTTCCAGGATCACTTCCGCAAAAGCACCACCCAGGTTTGGATCACTACCACTGCCGAGTTCATCGATAAAGAAAAGTGTTTTACCATTCGCATTCTCCATGAAA
>JAGWTK010000566.1 GCA_028876035.1 Bacteroidota bacterium | reverse complement strand
GCATTTGGCGGTTTGCGGGAGCGTTCACTGTCGCACTGCGACAAAGTGAATGCGGGAGCAAAACCTGCTAAATGCACGTCAGCCAGCCAATGAACATAGGCGTGTGTTGAACTAAATTCCCTCCGGGAAGGGCTTTTAATTGCTAATTTCCAAATTATTATTATAAAATTTCGTTTCAGGATGTTGAACGGGAGTTCGCAGCTCCCTTTAAAACTATTACTAATTTTAATGTTCAACATCATGAAACAAAAATCTGAATTCTCTGTTATTGGTCGCGCCATGACAACCGTTGCCGGCTTCGACCGTGTGTACCGAAGCCTCGAACAGCAGGTAACCCTGCGTGGTCAGGCTAAGAGTACGTTTGAAAATTACATTCACCGCATTGCGCAGGTATCGCTGCATTTCAACTGTTTGCCTGAAGATGTAATTGAAGAAGAACTCAATGAGTATCTTGCTGCATTGGCTTTATCAGCCAAATCCCCTTCACGCAGTGCTTTCAAACATTCGGTGTACGGACTTCGGTACTACTACCGTTATGTAGGTCTTGCGAATCGTGCCGTGAAACTTCCTTCACTCAAGAAGGATGCAAAGCTGCCGGCTATTTTCAACAAAAGTGAACTTCGTCTGCTTTTTAAAGCACCCGCTTTACTGAAACACCGTGTGCTGTTGATGCTTATTTATTCTGCCGGACTTCGTTCCTCTGAAGTCATCAACCTCAAAATCGCTGATATCGACTTTGAACGTCGCGCTATTCATATCCGGCGAAGCAAGTATAACAAAGACCGCATGATTCCTCTTTCGGAGTATATGGCTCTCGGACTTAAGAAATACCTTGCCCTGGAACGTCCGCTTACCTGGCTTTTCAACGGGAAAACACTTGGTATGCAATATTCCGCCAAAGCTATCTCATGGGTGATGCGCGAAGCGGTAAAAACTGCCGGCATTGCCAAGGATGTCACCGTTCATACGCTGCGTCATTCCTATGCCACCCATCTGATAGAAGACGGGCTGAACATTGTCACGGTCAAAGACCTGCTGGGACATTCCAAGATAGAAACCACCATGATTTACCTTCATATTGCTCAATGTCCACTGGTAAAAGCCCACAGTCCGCTGGATACGCTTTATCCCGAAGCCTGCAAGCGTAAATAATGATGCGCACTGGTTTTGAAATAGCTTCCGTAATAAAACGTTACGGAGCAGCGTTTCGTATGCAGCATTCTCCCAACAATTTTCAGCTAACGGTGCTCAATGCCTTGCAGCAATGCCGTACGGCCGAACTGGGCGGACACAAGGACAAGTGCGATAACTGTGGTACGGAACATTACAGTTATAATAGTTGTGGCAATCGCCATTGCCCCAAGTGTCAACTAGCCCGGCAAATGCTGTGGGCCGAAGACCGTATGCGTGATTCACTCAATGTGAAACATTTTCATATTGTGTTTACCGTACCCGACGAACTGAATCCGGTTTGTTTGGCCGACAGTCTGTTCTTTTACGAGAGCCTTTTCTCGTGCGTAAAAGAAACCCTGTGTGCCTTTGGTTACTCCCATTACGGAGTGGAAACAGGCGCTATCTGTGTGCTCCATACCTGGGGACAAAACCTCTCGCTGCATCCGCACATCCATTGCATTGTTCCAGCCATGGGTATTACGCCACGCGGTGAAATCAAACCTATCGGTAACGAAGGCAAATACCTCTATCCGGTGCGTCAACTCAGTGTGGCTTTTCGTGGCAAACTGCTCGAAAGACTCAAGCGTAACCTGAAAAAGAAAAACCGTCTGCCGGAGTTTCAACCAATAATCAACCTTTGTTACGCCAAACCCTGGGTGATTCACTCGCAACCCTCACTGGGCAATGCCCGGCAGGTGGTCAATTACCTGGGGCAATACACCCATCGGGTAGCCATCAGCAATACACGCATCAAAAACATCGACCACAACGGTGTGACCTTTTCCTACAAGGATTACCGTGACAAGGCCAATGAGAAACTGATGACGCTTGGTGGGGTGGAGTTTCTGCGTCGTTTTGCTATGCATATTCTGCCACGGGGTTTTGTGAAGATACGTTACTTTGGCATCCTTACGAGTGCTTACCGCCAACAGGTTGAATCCCTAAAAACCAAACCGGATATCTTCCAACTGACCGAAACCAAGCCGGAACGCATCGCCCGGCTCTCCGGTCATCATCCCTGCAAATGCTCCAAATGCAAAACCGGCACTATGATTCCGGTAGAGATAATACCGCGCATTCGTTCGCCTGATAATGTTTTTTATCCGCGTTCAACCAACCAAAACCTTTAATCTGTAACTCCATAAGCCCCGTATAAAGCGGGGACGGCCATTGTTTTGCCCATACTGAAGCAAAAACACCCGAAAAGACGGGGTAAACCGCTGTTTTTACCTGTTTGCTTATCTATTTCAGCTGCATGCTTGTAGAAAATCTAGTTCTGACAGCTCAATTTATTCTTTCCGTTGTCTTTTCTTTCCTGCGACAAGCTATCAAAATGGGTCGCTTTCTCCATAACTACCAGTTCTTCTTAACGCTCGTTGAACAGATTTCTCGCATAGGGAATACGGTTCAACCGACGCTTCCTTGCTGGGTCGTCCCGACCGCAGGAAGCCTAAGTATTAGGTGTAGTAATTTTCTTCT
>JAGWTK010000066.1 GCA_028876035.1 Bacteroidota bacterium | reverse complement strand
CGTTATACGATCAAAAATTTCTGGCTGGACGACCGTACCTCCTACACCTACCAAACCCAGGTACAGGTGCCGGAATACCTCATGACCACTCCCACCGATCTGGCAATGACCCCATTGGTAAAGGGCCAGTCGAGACCTATACTCGCCGATGTGGCAACGCTCGCTGCCGACACCATGCCGGGAGAATATGATCGCAGCGGACCGCGGCGGTTCATTACCGTTAGTGCAAATATTTACAAAAAAGATTTAGGCGCTGCAACTACCGCTGTACAAAAAGCGATTGCGGAAACCGGCGAACCACCGGCCGGACTTGTTACTGAAGTCCGCGGCATGTCATCACTGCTCACGGAAACATTGTCATCCCTGCAGAGCGGATTGCTGGCAGCCGTTGTGGTGATCCTACTCCTCCTGGCAGCGAATTACCAATCGTTTGGCGTGGCTTTGTCGGTGTTGTCCACCGTACCGGCCGTGTTACTCGGTTCAATGCTGCTATTGCTGGCAACAGGTGCCACGCTGAATCTGCATTCGTATATGGGCATCATTATGTCGGTGGGCGTATCGGTTGCCAACGCCATTTTGATCGTTACCAATGCAGAGGCGCTGCGACTGGAATACCGTGATCCATTCCGTGCCGCGTCGGTAGCAGCCAGCATTCGTTTGCGTCCCATCCTCATGACCAGCCTCGCGATGATTGCCGGTATGATTCCCATGGCCAGCGGTTTGGGTGAATCCGGCGACCAGTCGGCCCCGCTCGGTCGTGCCGTGATCGGAGGATTGATCGCCTCTACCATCGCAGCCTTGTTTATTGTGCCGCTGGTCTATGGCTGGATCCGGCAAAAATCCGGTTTCGAACCCGTTTCGTTATTGCCCGAATCTGAACAAGCATAAACATCAAATAATACAAACATGAAATATTTTTCAATCGTCATAATCGCTGCAGCATTGGCCGGATGTAGTTCAGGCGCTGCTGTACCTGAAAAAAAGGAAAAGAAACAAAGTCTGCCAATTGCCCGTATTGAACAGGGCGGCTTGAAGAGCCGGGTGGAAGTTCCCGCCCAGCTCGCTGCCTTCGAAGAAGTGAGCATCTTCCCCAAGGTAAATGCCTATGTAAAAACGGTTCGGGTAGATATCGGCTCCAGGGTAAAAGCGGGCGAACTGCTGATGGAACTGGAAGCACCGGAGCTTGAACAGGCGGTCGCACAGGCAAAGGAAAAATATGCACGTAGCAAAGCAGAATATGCAATCGATCGTGAACATTACCTTCGTTTGCTGGAAGCATCGGCCACGGCAGGTGCTGTATCTGCGCTTGACCTGTCTACACTCAAAACAAAAATGGAAGCCGACAGCCTGGTAAGCAACGCAGAAAAAGCCAATTGGCAAATGCAGGAAGTGTTAAAGGGCTACCTGCGTGTTACGGCACCTTTCGCCGGCGTAATAACTGAGCGCAATATCCACCCCGGTGCACTGGTAAATGCGACCGATAAAACAAAACCATTGCTCGAACTGAAACGCATCAATGTATTGCGCCTGCAATGCGATATTGCCGAACAATATGCCGGTGACCTGCACGATGGCGACACGGCATCCTTCTACCTGGGCGCCTTTCCGGGAAAAAAGTTCACGGGCAAGATCAGCCGGAGGTCGCAGAATATAAACCCGGGATTAAGGACGGAGCGCATTGAAATGGATGTTGATAACCACAGCCAGCAATTCAGCCCGGGCATGTTTGCAACCGTTCGGCTCTTCCCCAAAACAAGCCAGGAAAGCTTATACGTACCCGCAACAGCGGTTGTAACGTCTACTGAAAAAAAATACCTGCTGGTTGTGCGTGATCGCTATATCCACCAGAAAGATGTAATTACTGGTACAGGCAGCAATGGCAAAATTGAAGTATGGGGTGATATACAGGCAGGCGACAGCATTCTCGCAACACCCAATGATGAAATCAGGGAAGGACCGCTGCAATAATTGATTTTGCATAAAAAAACCGGCAGCAAGACTGCCGGTTTTAGGTAAACCTTATTTCTAAACTATCAAACTGCACTTTCCGGAAGGTCAGGCTTTTTTGGCCGGACAGGTGTTCATGCCAACAAGCGTGTAAAGAGGACAAAAACTGATCAGGCTGGTCAGTACAAATACACCCGCCAATACCAATAGTACGATACCCAGGGTACCGGTAATGGTATGGGTGAAGTAAAGTACGGCAATAACTGCTGCTACCAGCAGGCGTACCACGCGATCAGCGTTACCCATGTTCTTTTTCATATTGGGAAGTTTTAAGCAATTTAGTCAGTGTTATCCTGCCAGAACGTGACTTTTGTTACAGTGAGCGGTGAGAAGTGTAAGGTGAGAGGTGAAAGGTGTGAGGTGAGAGGTTGGGGGAAAGAGGTAAGAAGCGGGGAAGTAAGCGGAACGGGTTAATCAGTTAGAGTTCGGAGAGATAGGGCATGGAAGATTGGGCGCCCATTTTTGTAACGGACAGGGTCGCCGCTTTGCAGGCCAGTTCAATGGCGGGTTTCCAATCCAGCCCTTTAGAAAGCGAGGCAGCGAGTGCACCGTTGAATACATCCCCGGCAGCGGTACTGTCGATTGCTTGCACCCTCGGTGCTGGTATAAGCATTTGCTCCTGCCCTGATACAAACAGAGCACCCTTTGCACCCAGGGTTATGATCACCTGAGGAATTCCTTTGCTGATCAATACATGCGCTGCCTGGGTAGCTGTTGTTTCATCTGACACGGAAATACCGGTAAGCAAACCAGCTTCTGTTTCGTTGGGCGTTACCAGGAAGAGATGCGGAAACAATTTGTCGGGCAAAGCCCGGGCTGGTGCCGGATTGAGTATTACCCGCATCCCTTTGGCAGATGCTTTTTCCACAGCATACGCAACGGTTTCCAATGGTATTTCCAGCTGTACAAGCAATATATCACCCGCATCCATCAGCCCCAGGGCTTCTTCAATATCTTCCGGCAGTAACTGATCATTGGCACCAGGCGCTACCACAATTTCATTTTCGCCTTTTGCATCAACCAATATGAGTGCGGTGCCGGATGCTGCTGCAGGATCTGTCACCAAAAACCTGGTATCAATGTTTTCACCTGCCAGTTGCTGCAATACACGTTCACCAAATACATCATTACCGGTCTTGCCAATAAAATACACCTTCGCTCCCAGCCTGGCAGCGGCGACGGCCTGGTTGGCACCCTTGCCGCCGGAGAACATAAAAAATTCACCGCCTATCAGGGTTTCGCCTGGCATGGGAAACCGGGTGGTCCTCACCACCATGTCGGTATTGGTACTGCCTGCAACAAAAACAGCGCACATAACGTATACGGTTAAGCGAAATTACCGGGCATAGATCACCATGGCAATCCCCGCGATATACAATAACAACATCAGGTTAAGCAGGAGGTCCACTCCTTTGGGCGCATTTTTAAACTCCCTCCAGATAAAAATACCCCAGGCGGCTGCGACTACCGTGGCGCCCTGTCCCAGCCCGTACGAGATGGCCGTACCTGCTTTATCCGATGCCAGGACACTGAAAGACATACCAACACACCAGATCATACCCCCGATAATACCGGTCAGATGGTTGAAAAATCCGCCGGAAAAATAATCGCTGAAGCGCAACCTGGTCCCCGACAACGGGCGAAGCATGATATAGGTATTGAACAAAAAATTGCTGATGAGAACCCCGCCTGCAAAAAACACCATGGCGGTATACGGACTTAACCGTCCGGCAATCGGTTGTGTAAAATCCGGGAACATCGAGGCCGCCACAAAGCGATAGAAAAAACTCATCAGCACGCCTGCCGCTACCGAAATAAAAAGTCCTCTGGCAGATGGACGTTGATTAACGGAAGATGTTTTCTTATACGCACTTGCATTCAGCACAATTGCCAATGCTATCAGGCCGATTCCAGCGAATAGAAAAACCGGGTTCCCCTGCGGAGCAGATACATAATTGATAATAACGCCCAGCACCAATGCAATGCCAATGCCTACCGGGAATGCAACCGACATACCGGCAATGGATATTGCAGCTACCAACAATATATTGGCCGCATTAAACACAATACCTCCGAGTAAGGCTGATCGGATATTGACAGCATCCGCCTGCGCATAATCTGCCAGGAACGATCGCCCCTGCTGTCCGCTGCTGCCAAGGGTTAAGGCCAGCACCAGCGCCATCAATAAAATCCCAAAAACATAATCCCAGTAAAACAGCTCGAAACGCCAGCTGGATCCTGCCAGTTTCTGTGTATTCGCCCAGGAACCCCAGCAAAGCATGGTTATCACGCAAAAAATAACCGCGGAGGAATAAGTCTGCAGTATAAACATGACAAGCGATTTAAGGTCGTCGTTGCAATGGTTTACACAGGTAGGATACCGTCCGGCATCGTATGCGCGGAGCCTTATTTGTTCTTATAGGCCTTGTCCAGAAACTCATAACGGGCATCATCAGGCGCAGTTATTTGCTTCGATTGTACATCAATGACCATTACCGGCGGTTTGGGATCATGTGCTTTCGCAGCCTGCCATTCGGGTAAGCCGGTTCCGTTGGGATTGCCGGTCTTTATGAAATTGGCAAAATAACTCAGCATGGCATTCGACACTTTGTAATCATCCGCCGTCCATGCATAGTCTTTCACCAATCCGAGATTGCCCATACAATATTCGATTTCCGAAGCATGCGGCGCACCTACCGGCGGTGGAGGCTTGGGCGCCCCCTCTCCATTTTTAACAGTGCCGCCTGCAAGTCCTGAACTAACGGTATTGTCTACCAGCGGGGGGCGTACCCTGCTGAACAAATAACGATAGACGGGTTGAGAAGAGTTATTGCGATGCAGGTCGAACCATTTCCAGGTGCTGTAAGAGATAAAGCGATCTGCGGCCAGTGCAGTCGCTGATAATTCAATCTCTTTGTCATCACTATGCGGGTACAGTTTCAATACCTCTTCAACATCTTTCGGGTATTCTGCTTTCACACGTGCTACATAATTTTCCTCTTTGTAGGGTTGTCCCTGCATAAATGCTTGTCCGGGTATCTCCGCAGAATTCCATCCCAGCAATAAAGGCACCTGCGCCTGCTGACCGGCAGCAAAAATTTCGGGCAATGTTTTTGGTAAGAAATAACCATCTGCCACCACCGGAAATCCGAAACGTTTCGATTCATTGTATATCTCGTACACATCGCGTGTCGGCAGCGCTCTCATTTCGGCAATAGATTTAAAGCCTGCTTTTTTTACAAAGTCTGCACCGGTCGCTTCTGCTTCTTTCAATGGAACAGGCGGCAGGGTTGGGCTGATACCAGCTCCGCTTTCACCAATAGCACCGGCAATCAGGTTACGTGCCAGTGGTGATGCCATCTGGTAACTCACGGAAATTGACCCGGCTGATTCACCGGCAATGGTCACTTTTTTGGGATCGCCGCCAAAGGCTGCAATGTTTTGCTGCACCCATTGTAATGCTGCAAGCTGATCCAGCAAACCATAATTGCCCGATGCTCTATACGGCGCTTCGGCACTCAGTTCAGGATGTGCCAGAAAGCCAAATATGTTGAGGCGGTAGTTGCAGGTGATCGCAACGATTCCCTTTTTTGCCATCGCTTCTCCATCGTAGCGCGGTTCGGAACCATCGCCTGCAACATATCCACCCCCAAAAAAGTAAAGTAATACCGGCAGATTCTTGCTGGTACGCGTGGCAGGTGTCCAGATATTCAAATACAAACAATCCTCACTTACGCCATCCGAGCGGGAAGCCATATCACCAAACACCAGGGTTTGCATCGGACGTGGCCCGAACTTCTTTGTTTGCTTTACGCCCTTCCAGGGATCCATGGGTTGCGGGGCCTTCCAGCGAAGATTGCCCACCGGCGGTTTTGCAAAAGGCACACCCAGGTAGGTCTGGATACCGGTATGGGTATTGTAGTCACCTTCGATGATACCTTTCTGCGTAACAGTTTGTACCGGGAATGCATTGTTGGACTGGGCCTGCACGCCGGCGTTGAGCGCGCATAGCAATGTGATGGCAAGCAGTTGTTTCATGGCGAATCTTGAGTAAGAAAGTTGATGGTTAGAAGCCATTAAATTAGGGTTTATTTATCAGTAAACCATATCGTAAAATTCCGCTGAAGGCGTTGTATATTTAAGGATGACTATGCCTTTTAAAAAAATCATTTTCCTGGACATTGGCGGCGTGCTCCTGAGCAATGGATGGAGTCATGATGCACGAAGATCCGCCGCAGAGAAATTTGGGTTCTCCTACGAAGAAATGAATATCCTGCACGAGTTCATTTTTAATGTATATGAAATCGGGAAGATAACGCTTGACCAGTACCTCGATACTACCCTTTTTTACAAAGACCGCCCCTTTACCAAAGAAGCCATTATTAATTTCATGCAGGAGCAATCCTATGAATTGCCTGCGAGGAACTGGCTGGTAAAGTTCAGGGAGGAAAACCGTCACCAGTTCAGGTTTATCTCAATTAACAATGAAGGCAAAGAACTCAATGACTACCGCATCAAAAAATTCCGGATGCACGAATGCTTCGATGCCTTTGTATCGTCTTGCGATGTAGGCATGCGTAAACCCGACCCGGGGATCTTCCAGCTCGCCATGGGTATCGCACAGGCAAAGCCCGAACAATGCATTTATTTCGATGATCGGCAGATATTGGTAGATGCAGCCCTGAAAACAGGCATGCGTTGCTACCGGCATACCGGGTTGGAGAATTTACAGGCCGTACTGGAAAATCTTTTATAACTTATTTTGAACTTTCTCGTCCTGCCTTCCGAATTTTGCCGCATGACCCATGCAATCCGGTCGTTCACTGTTTTCGTTTGTCTGCTCCTGCTGTTCTCCTGTAAAGAACCACCAGCGAAGCTTCCGTTCCTCGGTGAACCTTTGATTATCGGGAAGGACACCAGTTACCCGGTGATTGCGCCTTTTCTATTGATGGACCAGGACAGCAACCAGGTGAGCAACGAGTCGCTACGCAACAAAATATATGTCGCTGATTTTATCTTTCTATCCTGTCCTTCTATTTGCCCCATCATCACCCAACAAATGCGCACGGTGTACCAGGCCTTTGAATCAGACCCCCGTGTCGCCTTTGTTTCCCACAGCATCGACCCTAAACACGATACCATTCCCCGGCTAAAAGCCTATGCCAGCATGCTGGGTGTAAAGGCCGCGCAATGGCATTTTGTGACGGGCAACAAAGACAGCATCCTGAATTTGTCTAATAAATCGTATTTCTCGGCTGCCTACCCCGACAGTACAGCGCCCGGCGGCTTCACACACAGCGGTGGATTATTGCTGATCGATCGAAAAGGACATATCCGCGGTGTATACGATGGTACCAATGCGAAAGAAACAACACGATTAAAATCAGATATCGATATTTTGCTGAAAGAACAGTTTTAGTATACTTTTGCCGCATTGAAGAAGCTGGCCGCCATATTATTACTCGCAATCTTTCTTATCCAAACAACGGGTCAGCACTGGATACTTTTCTCTTTCTTCCTGAATCGCAGCTACATAGCTGAAAACATCTGTATCAATCGCTTCGACCGCATCCCGGTTTGTAAGGGTTCCTGCTACCTTGAGAAGCAGATCAATGCATCGAACAAACAGCAGGAAAAGCAGCCAGATCTTAGATTGAAAGAACTTCACCTTTTTTGCGAAGATGATTTTAATCAGGTAGCCATTGCCGCAATAGGAAAGCACGGTTCGTACGGACTCTTCAGGAACGCATTACTTCCTAATGGTGATACCAGGCCATTTTTCCACCCCCCCGCACTTGCCTAAGCAGGATTCTATTCATTGCAAACAAACTGACACTGCTTTGTTACGCAGTTCTTCCAGTGTTGTCTTACAGTAAGACAGTAAAAGCCGCGTAAACAAGTAAGCAACAGCGCGTGCAACCGCCATCCACCAATCCATCATTTCCAATTCAACCAGAAAGCACATGAAATACTTCGTGTATACCTTGCTGCTATTTGCTACGATTACAGCAAATGGGCAAGACAGTATAAGCATCCGAATTGCAGACAGCCTTTCCCATGAGCCTATCGCCTCTGCGAACATACATATCCGTTCATCCGGATTTGTTTATACCAGCAATGCGGGAGGTGAGGTTAGCATACAGCTCACAATGCCCACGCAGGTAGAGATTACCTGTATAGGCTATGCAAAAAAATCACTTACACTTAATAACAGCACACGGAATATCCTGCTCCAACCTGCCTCCAGCCTGCTGGAATCGGTAGTAGTCAGCGCCAACCGAACGGCGCAAAAAAGAGCCGACGCACCTGTTGCCATCGCTACTATCAACAAACAAACCATCGAAGACACAAAAGCCCAGCGCCTGGATCAATTACTCAATAAAGTAAGTGGCGTGTTCATGGTGAACCTCGGCAACGAACAGCACGAAATGAGTATCCGCCAGCCAATGACCACCAAAAGCCTGTTCCTTTACATGGAAGACGGTATACCCATCAGAACTACCGGCGTGTACAACCACAACGCCCTGCTGGAAATGAACCTGCCCGCTGCGAAAAGCATTGAAGTGATCAAAGGCCCCTCTTCGGCCTTGTATGGATCAGAAGCCATCGGGGGAGCGGTGAATGTCATCACCCAAAGCGCCCCGGTTTTTACCGCTGGCTCGGTGAGTGTTCAGGCAAATGACAAAGGCTACAAACGGGCCGATGCGCAAATCGGTACCACAATCGGTAAACTGGGGGTATTGGTAAGCGGTTACTATGCCGATAAAAAAAATGGCCCGATTGAATTCACCGACTTTAACAAAAAGGCGTTTACCATTCGTACCGACTACCGCGCCGGCAATCAAACAAACTGGTCAAACACACTTGCGTACGTCGACTACTATAGCCAGATGACCGGCTCGATCGACAGCGTCCGCTTTTTTCAAAAAAATTACAGTACCCAACAAACTTTTACATATCGGAAAGTAAGCGCACTCCGGTATAAATCACAATTGACACACGATTGGAATGCAAACAGCAGTACCAATCTGGCGTTTATGTACCGCGACAACTCCGTTGGACAGAACCCGGCCTACTCTATTGCTTCAACTTCCAACCCTTATAAGTTCCGCGGACAAATCAATGAAAATGCTTTTAAGACCTATGCGCTGTTTGTTACGCACACGCAAAAATTTTCCTGGCTGGATAGCAAAATCATTTCCGGCGCCAGCCTCGACTTCAGTCCGCAGAGCTACTACGCAAAATTCATTTCGATCAACAAAGACAGTGTGAGCGGCAAGTATACAAGCTATACAACACCGGTGCCCGACTCCTTCCTGAGCAAATACAAAACCGGTATCATGAACATGGCAGCCTATGCTGATTTCGAATGTTCACCAACAAAAGGATTAAAGCTGGTAGCTGCCCTGCGCTACGATGCTTTTCAATATTACTTTATCAATAACCTCTCCGCCGCAGCTGGTGTGAAAACGGCTTCTACCATCAACAGCTTTGCAAGGTTTACACCCAAGCTTGGACTAACCTATAACCACCACGGCATCGGCTTCTATGCCAATTTCAGCCAGGGTTATGTGCCACCGCAACTCACGGAACTGTACAGCAGTGCAAAAGTTGCACCTTATCTGCTCCCGCAAAGTTTCAATAATTATGAAATAGGTGGGTGGATATCGTTACTGAGTAATAAGTTATATGCCGACTGGAGCATCTACCGGCTGGAAGGTAAAAACGAGATCATTTCAGTACGCCTGCCCGATAACAGCACCGTGAACCAAAACGCTGGTTCTACCCGTCACACCGGCATTGAATATGGTATTAATTACCACCCGGTTCAATCACTTTACCTCCGCTTCAGCGCTACCAATGCCAAACACCTTTTCGTGAACAATACGGCGAACGGCGTAAAATACGATGGCAAAGAAATGAGTGCAGCGCCAAGGTTTACCTGCAATGCAGAAATTACCTGGAAGCCTGCAGCTATACCGGGCTTCCGCATCGCCGCAGAATGGCAGCACCAGGGCAGGTATTTCATGGACGATTTGGACGCTACAGCGTACAAAGGTTTTGATGTGCTCAACCTCCGGGCAGGCTACCGGTTACATGCATTCGAAATTTGGATCAATGCCCTGAATGCCGGCAACACCTACTATTCTGTATTTGCTTCAAAAAATGCTACCAGCAACGGAAGCAGTTCCTATGCCTACAACCTGGGCGATCCAAGGGAACTTACCCTGGGGCTCGCCTGGCATTTCGGCAAAAAAATTAAATAAGCTAATCAATCAGCAACCATGCGAAAAAGTATTTATAAATGGCACCGTAAACTTTCATTGATTGTTGCACTGCCGGTAGTTCTTTGGGCAGCCAGCGGATTTATGCATCCCATCATGACCAATATCCGGCCCAGGATTGCACAGCCAACTTATTCGGCCCCTGCGCTTGACAGCAACCATTTTATTGTGTCGCTGGACAAAGCCTTGCTGAAAAACAATATTGCATCGATCCGTTCCGTGAGAATTGTACAGATCAATGGCAATTACTTTTACCAGTTGGGCATCGCTGGTAAAAGTTCACTCAGCTATATCAGCACGCAAAGCGGCAACCTGTTGAAAAATGGCGATGAATTGTATGCACGCTACCTGGCCAGGATCTTTACGGAGGGGCAACCGATAAAAAAAGAGGCGCCCCTGCTGGCATCGCTTGAGCAAGCTTTGCCAACAGCAGTTGCCGCCAGCAACGAGGAAAAAGAAGTCATTCCCGAACACGACTGCTGCATTAATGCGACTGCATCCATCATGAATGTTAGTAATGGTGCGGCGATCACGCAGGTCGAGAAAGTAGACGCTTTTATGGATGAATACAAAGACATCAATCGATTGTTACCTGTATACCGCGTTGCCTTTGATCGGGCAGATGGCATCCGCGTATATGTTGAAACGGGCCAGGACCGGCTCGCCTTTGCAATGGACAATAAACGAGCAGTTTTCGATAAGATATTTATGCTCTTTCATACCATGAGCTGGCTGAACGGATTGGGCCGGTTCAAACCGGTTGTCGAGATAAGCCTGATGTTGCTTTCGATGCTCGCTGCCATATCAGGACTTTACATCTTCTTCACTACAAAATCGAAAAAACCGGCCGGAAAGCCAGTCAGCCAATGGCGTTGGAACCATCGGCTCACTTCCGTTACGGCTTCCCTGTTCACGCTGTTGTTTAGTTTCAGCGGGGGCTATCATGCGCTGGCCAAACTGCTTCCGGCAGCAACTCAAAAAACAACGCCCATCTATGAATTTGCGGCTTCCGGACTGAATATCCACTGGAACGAATTAATGAAGTCATTACCTGCCGGCGAAAAACTTACCAACCTCTCGCTTGTGTCGATCGATGGAGCCGACTATTGGCAACTGTTCCATAAGAATATGCAGATGGCGAACAAAAAAACAGGCAAACCTGCCGGAGATTTTGTAAAAGCAATGAGCACCGACATCCCCAATTGCATTTACGTGAATGCCGCCAGCTACGCACCACTGCCGGATGGAGAGAAACACTACGCCGGTTTCCTGGCAGCTTACTACAGCGGCCAGCCCGCAACCGCCGTTACTGCAACAACAGCGATTACCAGATTCGAAGGCGAATATGGATTTATCAACAAGCGGCTGCCGGTATGGAAGTTCGGCTATGCCGTGAACGGAAATGAACGATGGTATATTGAAACGTCCTCGGGCGCACTCGCTGCACGAATAGATGACCAGGACCTGTACGAAGGGTATAGTTTCTCTTTCCTGCACAAACACCATTTCATGGATTTTGCCGGTAAGTCGTGGCGCGATTTCAGCACCATGTTCTGGGCTGCGATGCAAATTGCTATGGTAGCCGTTGGAATTTTTCTCTTTGTGAAAATCAATCGAAACAACGCTCAAAAAAAGAATATAGCATGAAACAGTTAGTAATGACACTACTCGGGATCATGCTCATCAACGCAATGACGCAAGGGCAAAACCAGGATTCCCTGGCGCGTAGCCACAAAGCAAAAATGGATCTGCTGATGACCCGGCCTTCCAAACCGGTAAAGACCATTGGCATTTACTTATATGACGGGTTTCAAACCCTTGATGCGATGGGCCCCTACGAAACACTGGCTGAGATGGGCGGCGGCATCAAAGTATTTTTTGTCGCGCAAAAGAAAGGCTGGATCAAAAACCAACGCGGACTGAAAATAGCCGTCGACACGAGTATCGCGGAAGTGAACCAATTAGATATACTGGTCATTCCCGGCGGAGCTATGGAAACCTTTTTGCAAACGCAGGACAGCAGTGTACTCAATTGGATCCGCCGTATCGATGAACATTCCATCTACACGACCAGTGTTTGCACCGGCGCCTGGATACTGGGCGCTACCGGCCTCTTGCGCGATAAAAAAGCGACTACCAACTGGTACCGGGCTGACGAGATGCTTGCCCGCTACGGCGCGACATTTCAAAACCGGCGTTGGGTTCAGGACGGGAAGTATTGGACCTCTGCCGGTGTAACAGCGGGGCTCGACATGAGCCTTGCTATCATAAAAGATCTGATGGGCGAACAATTTGCACAGGGCATCATGCTGAATCTCGAATACGATCCGCATCCACCGGTACAAGGTGGTAGTCCAAACAAAACACCGCTGTTGGTGACCGAAATGATGCGCGAGATGTATGATCTCGGAATACTCCCCTTACTCAATAAAACAAAAAAATAAAATCATGAGAATGCTCACCTTGCTGGTAACCCTGGGTTTGATTGTTTCGTCCTGCCAGGAAAACAGCACACAACCAGCTCCCGCGCCAGAAAACAAAGCCATGGCTGCCCAGGCTGAAGCGGTCGACAGTACCCTCGCCAAACTCAGTTTTGCCAGCAAAAAAGATCCTTCCTGCGGTATGCCGTTGAAAGCCGGACTAACCGATACAAGTTCTTACAAAGGAAAACTGTATGGCTTTTGTTCAAAAGAATGCAAGGAGGACTTCCTGAAAGATCCTGAAGCGCATCTGGCGGCATTGAAATAGTTGCAGGCCTACGCAATCCCGTTTTTTCCGACCATGTAATTTTCATTACATTGAAGAAAAGATTCGGTAATGTATAAAACCATCCTGCTTTCCCTACTGCTCAGCAATGGGCCAGGTATTGAGATGGCCAGCGCGGCGGCTACGGCAATGCCGGTTGCCGATACCTTTTATGTCGACAACTCCGGAGATGATGGAGCAGAGGGGTCTCTGCTGCATCCTTTTAAATCATTGGCACGTGTATCCAAACTAGCGCTACATGCCGGTGACCAGGTTTGGTTTACCAGCGGACAAACCTTC
>JAGWTK010000565.1 GCA_028876035.1 Bacteroidota bacterium | reverse complement strand
GTTTCATCGTCTACCAGCAGCTCCAGTTTATCTACATGGTAGCGAATGGTATCGAAGAAAGGTTGTTTTATCTGGCTTTCATACGCGATGGCCCTGGTGCGTGTATTTTCAATAGCGTTTACAGTCTTACGCGTTTGAATCATTCTTTCTACGTGGTCACTTATCTTGCTGATGTGTTCTGCAATTTTTTCAAGAATCTGCAGTTGATTCGCATAGCTGCTTTCCTTTAAACCAAGTTCTTTCAGACCGCGTATGTTTTCAATCAATGTATTTTGATATTTGATCGCTGCGGGCAAAACATGGCTGGTGCAAAGTTCACCCATGATGCGGGCTTCGATCTGCACCTTTTTAATATAGTTTTCCAGTTCAATTTCATGGCGTGCTTCGATTTCCACCTGGCTGAGCACGTCGTTGTTTTCGAGCAGGCGCACAGCTTTTTCCGTTACCAGTGCGTCCAGGGCCAGCGGCGTGGTGCGCACATTGGGCAAGCCTCTTTTTTCTGCTTCCTTCTGCCATTCATCACTATAGCCATCTCCCTCGAACAGCACTTTTTCACTGCTCACAATGTATTCGCGTATCACATGCATGATTGCGATTTCTTTCTTTTCGCCTTTATCAATCAGCGCATCTACGTCTTCCTTGAATTGTTTCAGGGTTTCCGCCATAATACTGTTGAGAACCGTCATGGCAGTAGCGCAGTTCGCAGAAGAACCCACGGCACGGAATTCGAATTTGTTGCCTGTAAACGCAAAAGGCGAAGTCCGGTTGCGGTCGGTATTGTCCAGCAATAATTCTGGTATGCTGCGGTGTAAGTCCAGTTTAAGGATGGCTTCGTCTTGTTCATCAAATTTATCACCTACTCTTTCTTTCACATCCTGCAACACCTTACTCAGGTACTGACCGATAAAAACCGAAATGATGGCCGGGGGTGCTTCGTTGGCGCCCAACCGGTGATCGTTTCCTGCGGAAGCAATAGAGGCGCGCAGCAGATCGGCATAGTCATGCACCGCTTTGATCGTGTTCACGAAGAAAGTGAGGAACATAAAGTTCGTCTTCGGAGTTTTACCCGGCGCGAGCAGGTTTACGCCGGTGTCGGTAGCCATACTCCAGTTATTGTGCTTACCACTTCCGTTAATACCCGCAAATGGTTTTTCATGGAACAATACCCGCAGCTTATGCCTCCGTGCAACGCGATCCATAATATCCATCAGGAGGATGTTATGATCAACGGCCACACTTACTTCTTCGTAAATCGGTGCACATTCGAACTGGGCAGGCGCCACTTCATTGTGCCGGGTGCGCAGGGGTATGCCGAGTTTATAAGCTTCTTCTTCGAAGTCGCGCATAAAAGCGTAAATGCGTTCAGGAATGGAACCGAAATAATGGTCTTCCAGTTGCTGGCCTTTTGCCGGTGCATGACCAAATACAGTTCTACCGGCCACTACCAGGTCGGGCCTGGCATTTACAAACGATTCGTCAATCACAAAATATTCCTGTTCCCATCCCAGGGTGGCCGTCACACGGGTTACGTTCTTGTCAAAATAATTGGCTACTTCAACGGCCGCCTTATTGAGTGATTCCAATGATTTAAGCAGCGGCGCTTTATTGTCTAGGCTCTCGCCGGTGTAAGAAACGAAGATGGTGGGAATGCAAAGTGTTTTGCCGTTCCCTATTTCCATGATAAATGCAGGGGAGGAAGGATCCCAGGCCGTATAACCCCTTGCTTCAAATGTAGCACGTATACCCCCGCTGGGGAATGAGGAAGCGTCGGGTTCCTGTTGAATCAGGGCAGCGCTGTCGAATTCTTCTATCGGCGTGCCGTCGCTCTTGATCGTAAAGAATGAGTCGTGTTTCTCGGCGGTGGCACCATTCAGCGGCTGGAACCAGTGGGTGAAGTGGGTAACACCTCGGTTCTCGGCCCATTGCCGCATGCCGGATGCAATTTGATTGGCCACCGTGCGGTCGATTTTTTTGCCGCCCCGGCTGCTGGCGACAAGACTTTTAAATGCTTCATCGCTCAGGTATTCCCTTGCGGTCTTTAATGTAAATACATTCTGGTTAAAAATCGCCGTCACCTTGGCAGATGATTCAACTTTCTGCAGGTTTTCGTTGTACGTGATATTGCCAAGGGCCCTGAAACGTTCAGACATAACAAAGAGTTTTGTGTTTAATCCGCTCCCAAAATAAAGGAATTAAGTGGTTCTGCCGGGTGCGGAAACAAAGGAAAAAAAATCCCCCGGTGTTTCCGGAGGATTTGTATGGTAAACTTTTGATGTGATGATGTGATTAAGCTTTTACCGATTTCACCGTAGTGATGATGCGCGCAGCTACTTTGTACGGATCAGCCGCTGAGTTGGGGCGACGATCTTCCAGGTAACCTTTCCAGCCTTTAGCAGGTACAACTACCGGAATACGGATAGAAGCACCACGGTCCGATACACCGTAGCTGAAGTCGTGGATGCTGGCTGTTTCATGCTTACCGGTGAGACGCAGGTGGTTGTCGGCACCATATACTTCGATATGCTCTTTTACTACCGGGCGGAAAGCCTCGCACACTTTGTCGAAGATTTCTTTGCTGCCTGCATTGCGCAATAATGAGTTCGAGAAGTTGGCGTGCATACCTGAACCATTCCAGTCGAGTGCACCCAGTGGTTTGCAATGCCA
>JAGWTK010000564.1 GCA_028876035.1 Bacteroidota bacterium | reverse complement strand
CATTGATCACTACGAGACCATGCCCGGGATCCGCAACAACAAGTTTGTATTCCGGCGCAGCTGCTCGAAAAAGTCGCCCACGCGGTTTCACTTTGTACAAAACCACAAAATGTTCCTGGTTCCAATGGAGAATACAAGGGAGCGGTACCTCTTCCACCAGTTGCCGGAAGTCTATTTTAACAGCAAGTGTTTTCAACCCTATCTGCTCCGCTGCCTCGCTCAGTCCAAGCAGGTTAACACCGGACCGCGTTATGTAGGAATGAGATCGCAGGAAATCGAGGCTGCAATCCTTGCCATAATAGGATGCAATCATCTTCAGGCATGTCGGCCCGCAATCCATATAGTCAAGTTGTCTGAAAAAAGGGAATTTAATGGCCATAAATCTTTCTAAGTTGAGCGTATTCGTTGTGAAATGCCAGCATTTCCCGGTAAGTAACCTTTAACAATTTCGCTGTTACGTCTTCCGGCAGTACCTGCCATAGTTTCTGCTGGATATGCGTAATTAGCTTCATATAGTCGAGGCAATACACCGACGGGTTATTGAAAGCATTTTTCCTGCTGAAACGCGTTGGCAGGTGACCTCCGCCGCAGATATCCCTGATAGGGCAAATCGTGCATTTTGCCGGCAGGATAAAATGGCTCAGGTGGTACAAACGGATAAGTGGCTCCCTGAGTGCTTCATCGAGATCGTGGGTTCTGATATTAAGTCCCAGTTTAGTAAACTTGTTTCCGCATACTTTCAGCGCACCGGTTGGTTCGATACTGCCATCTGCTTCTATGACCAGGTATTCAATTTTTGACTTGCCGAAATACTCGAACTCATTGTTAATACCCAGCAGGAGTTCGATGATACTGGTAAACAACCTGATCTCGGGCCGATGGCTGTCGTCAAACCAACAATCAAATATTTCAATAAGCCAGTCGGCATATACCGTCTCCGGCTTTTTCAGGTGCGGATATATACCTGGCGGCGGACTATTCAGGGTTCCATAAGGCAGCAGCAAATTGAAATGTTGAACTCCCAGGGATTTGAAACTGTTATAGACCGTTGCCGCGTCAGAAAAAACATTCACAACACTCAGGATGCCAAGATGAGGATACAAGTATGGATGAGCGATGGCTATGTTCAGTCCCTTAATCGTGCGGTCATAAGTGCCGTGATTGCCCCTGTCTTTCCGGTTCATGTCATTCGTAGGCTTATCACCATCGAGGCTGATGCCGATGCTGATATGCAGGGCAGATAGTAGCTGGCACCAGTCCTCATCTAACAGAACACCGTTTGTTTGCATAGAGAAGCTAAGCCGGGTGCGCGCGGGAATGCTTGCTTTTGCACAGTCGACAAAATTCCGGTAGAAGTCTT
The DNA here is from genome assembly GCA_028876035.1 of Bacteroidota bacterium. Taxonomy (GTDB): domain Bacteria; phylum Bacteroidota; class Bacteroidia; order Chitinophagales; family Chitinophagaceae; genus JACMLD01. Next base: position 1,307 of record JAGWTK010000564.1, on the reverse strand, counting down.
TACCCGCCAGCAGTGGTTCACCGCCATGAAAAATAAAGTCAAAATACCTGAGTTTGTGCTTCCGGCAATGAAGCCTTACTGCTTCGCATATGTCCAGCACTGTTTCATTGTCCATCACATCAGGCTGGCTCATATAACTGGTATCCCCAACATTGTACATATAACAGTATGTACAGTTAAGATTACATTTGCTCGCCACCTTCAGCACCAATGAATGACAAACCGGGGGAAACAACATAGCGAATGATTTACTTTATTGCCTGAACAACCTGAACCTGCCTGCTTGCGATCATTCACCATGCCGGGGGCCATCGTGATTGTGACCATCTTCTTCGTTGCCAGATGCACCGCCAGCGCTCCCCCGCTCGATAAATCCGCCGTGTATCCTTTCATTTTCTTTGTCGTCCAGGTGGAAATTTTTATCCTTCAATGCATCGATGGCCTTCTTTTGATCCTTCTTGTTTTTCGGGTCGACGAAAATGTTGCGTGGCTTTTTTTTCATGTTAGACTTATTAATAGGTATAAAAATGGTGACTAAAGCTGTGGGCAGGTCCGCAGCCATCATAGGTAGTCGTTATACACTGATCATTTGCCAGACCGTCGCAGCCGTTTTCTAAAAATCATGCGCTGGTCAGTGTTCGTTGCATGCCCCGAAGTTGTAACCGGATATAAGCCAGCAATGGAGCCAGCGGGTGCCCACTGCTGCAGGCCTGTGAAAGACGACGCAGCGCCAGCTTGTTGTCTGCTCCCGGGTTGTCCGCCCCGTTCTTCATCACCGCTATCCCTTCTGCAAGCGTAACATTGAAATCGTTGTTCCGGTATTTGACCTGGATCGATGCCAATAATTCATCACCATGCGGCAGTCCTTTACAGGTGAGATTAAATTTCAATACCTGGTTAATGCATTCAACCAGCAGCCATTCCCGGAGTGCTGCCGGTACATCGGCCAGTGGCCCGGCGTTTCCGTCTCCATAGCCAGGAGGTGGTTCAAAATTCAAGAGATAATGAATATTCTGCAACATGGTAGCCTGCCAGGCTTCCAACTGTCCGGCAACGAGGTAAATCTTCGCCAGGTTTAGAAACATCTGCGCGATATAAAGTGATATAACTGCGCAGGATCTGCCATATTGTAATTCGAACGCCGCAACAATACCCTCACAGGTAATGGCTGCTGCATCGGTATACCCACCTGTCTTGTACGCCTGGTATGATTTGGTGGAGGTAGCAAATGTTTGCACCCAGCGGTAACAAAATTCATTTTCTACCAAACCACTGAAGGCAGCATCCGCTACGCCAAACAGCTGCCG
>JAGWTK010000563.1 GCA_028876035.1 Bacteroidota bacterium | reverse complement strand
TATTAGCTGTTGGCTACTAGTTTTTGAATCAGTTTTTTTATGGGCATTCATTGTTTGTCGAACTAAATCCCGAGCTAACGGCTAATTGCCAACAGCTAAAGCCAACAGCTATAGCCTCCGCTCACATTGATCTTCCACGCAGCGCCTGGGTCTGAAAAATCCGGTGACAAAAAATATTGCACCAAAAACAATCAGCGCCCAGGCATAGTCGTCGTGGCGATAGAACCAGCCGAGACCGGCAAAACCCAGGCCCAATGCCCAGCGAAGTAGCCGGCTGGCGATGACTGCGATTTGGCTGTTTGACTGACTTGCACTTTTCATGCAATAAAAGTACGTGCTGTACCCGGGGCCGACGGTGATATTTGTTACAATCGATCTACACAAACAGCATGTGTACGCCTTCACCTGCACTTTTCTGGTAGAAGTCGCCGACAGTAATTACCTCTTCTATTCCCTCATACAGGTCGGTTTTTTCATAATGGAACATATCCATCGCGAGTTTGCAGGCCCACATGCGTACGCCGGAGGCAGAAAGGATATCGAGGAATTCCCGCACATCGGGGAGGTCCAGTTTTTCCATCTCTTTTTTCATCATGTGCGTGGCGAGGGCCTCCATACCGGGTAATCCGCCCAGCATGGTTGGCATGTGCATCGCCGGGTTACCAACGGTAGCCGTGTGCAGGTGCTCGAGTTTTTTGTTGTGGATGGCTTCCAGTCCGAAAAATGTGAAGAATATTTCTGCTTCAATTCCTTCTGCCCTGGCCCCGTTGGCCAGTACAAACGCAGCATATACATTTTCAAGCGTTCCTTTTGAAAGGATGATCATCATTTTTTTGATCGCGCCATTATCTTGTGACATAGCAATATTATTAATGGTTAGATACAGCTGGCAGGTTTGGGTATGCCGGCGATTTTGGTGGCTGTTTTCAGGGGCGCCTGCGGGAAGAGCTGATAGAATTCTTTGATGTCTACGATACCGCTCTTGCCAACGCGACGGATGCTGAGGGCTACCTGGTTCTTCTGTTCGGTTTGCAGGTATTTAATCACTTCCCAGTGCCGCGGCGTTAAAGCAATGTTCGCTTCTTTTGCGAGCTCCTGGCCCACTTCTTCGTTCCACTGGCTAAAGTCAGTAAGGTATCCTTCTTCGTTTACGGTAATGTTTTTACCGGCAATTGTCTTTTCCATATAGTTGTTTTTATTGGTGAGTGGTTTCATAATGTTTGCCTGCTTCGGACATGGTGGCCGATACGAATGGAATGTGGGTTCCCTTCAGCAGCATGTTCCAGTATATCCATTTGAAGGCGAGTTTGCCCAGGTGGTTCATGCGGCTTTCTTTGAGCAGTCGCAGCGGCCCAACGCCGGGGAAGGGGAAGCTTCCTTCTACTGGTTCATGGGTATAGTTGAAGTCGATAAGCAATGCTTTGCCATTGCCTGTTTCGATAAAGCAGTTGGCATGACCGTCGAATTCTTCTTTCAACGGCTCTCCTTTTACGTAATGCAGGATGTTTTCTGTAAGGATCTCTGCCTCGAAGTGCGCTACCGATCCTGCCTTCGATGCCGGGATATTGCTGGCATCACCAATCACAAACACATTGGCATACTCCTTCGATTGCAGGGTAGCTTTGTTGGTGGGTACATAATTGAGGTCGTCACCCATGCCCGATCTTTCCATCAGTTCATCGCCTTTGTTCGTTGGTACCGTAACCAATAAGTCGAACGGAACAGATTGTCCGCTATAATCGAGCATTTCCTTATGGTCGTTATCTACACTTTCAATGGCAAAGTCGCTTACAATGCGGATGTTTTTCTCATCCAGCAGGTGTTGCAGCGCTTCTGTAGCTTTTGGTTTGGTAAATGCGCCGCTGAGCGGGGTGACAAAAGTGATCTCTACTTTGTCGCGCATGTGTTTATGCTTGAAGTACGAGTCGGCCAAAAACGCGAATTCAAGTGGTGCTACCGGGCATTTGATGGGCATTTCGGTGATATGGACAACGAGTTTGCCGCCTTTCCATTCCCGGAGTTTGTTGCGTAAGGCGAGTGCACCTTCGAAGGTGTAAAAATCAAAAACGGATTGATGCCATTCGCTGCCTTTCATGCCGGTGGTTTCTTCGGGTGCAATCTTGGCGCCGGTTGCGATGATAAGCAGGTCATACGAAACTTCGTCGCCATTTGCCAGCACTACCTTGTTTTCTGCAGGCGCAATCCTTTCAATTTTTGCCTTTGTGAGCGTTACATCTTTTGGAATAAACTGTTCAATAGGTTTAACAATGTCTTCCGGTTCATAAATATCGAAAGGCAGAAAGAGGTATCCTGGCTGGTAGTAGTGCTTTTCCCTTTCATCAATGATGGTAATGTGCCAGTCGGGCTGGTGCAGCGTCGCATGCAGGTGGTTGGCCATCATGGTTCCTGCCGTTCCTGCGCCGAGTATTACTAGATGTTTCATATTCGTGTTTGATTTGATTACGATACAAAGTTCAGTATGCAGGTGCGCCGGCAAAATGACCTGTACTTGCTGAAACAATGAACACCGTCAGCACAACAGCTGATTGTTCCCCGTTACTACCGGAACTGTAATAAATGTTACTGTAAGTCCATACAGCGCAGTCTAGTTTTGGACAAGACCAAACTGTCTGATAAAAAATCCGGTATGAGATACATTATTATTGGAG
>JAGWTK010000562.1 GCA_028876035.1 Bacteroidota bacterium | reverse complement strand
AACGCTGGTCCTGCAACACCAGTTGGAAGGATTCAGTTTTCATACCCTTTACGGTCATATAGCGCTCGAAGACATAAAAGATAGAAAAGCCGGCCAGTATGTAGTTAGAGGCGAGCCTATTGCTCATTTTGGCCATCCCGCTGAAAATGGTCAGTGGCCACCACACCTGCACTTCCAGGTGATTGTAGACATGCAATTGAAAGAAGGTGATTATCCCGGCGTGTGCCGGAACTCAGAGAAAGAACAATACCTGGCGAACTGTCCCGATCCCGATTTGATTTTACAATTGAGATCCCGTACGAAGCCTTCTTCCTTGTAAAGTTTTTATTGGAGTACTGCCTTTACCAATTCTCGCCATTCTTCTTCCATTGTCACAGTCGGGAAAGGCTTCCCGGCGATTCGATACCAATAGCCTGCATTCCCCTGATCACCTTCGCGTCGGTGCAGATAGGCGTGCACCCATGCCGCATAGTCATCATTCATGTCCTGAACAATCTGGTGTGCCTTGTGCCAATCGCCCATACGTTCGTGCCATAACGCCAATGCGTATGGGTTGCAGTCAGGTTCGCGATGGCCCGGCTGAATGCTTTTGATGAAAGTTTCAAAATCCATATCTTCAATTCACGTCGTGGTTAAGCGCTAAGGTAATTGGGTAAGACAGGAAACGATTTTTAACCCATACAACTAACTCCTTCCGAATCGCGTCTCCATTCCATCCAATTCATAACACAAAACAACTACAATTATGTCATTTAACCTCCTTGACTCCGTGAAGGGCTTGTTTACCGATAATCTTATTTCAACAGCAGCCGCTTCTTTGGGTGAATCGGAAACAGGCATCCGGCAAGCGCTTAACGGTGCCATACCCTCTGTGCTGACTGGCCTTTTGGGAAAGGCTGAAAGTCATGAAGGCGCCGCAGGGATTCTTGATTTGGCTAAACAGGCGGCAGGATCCGGCATCATCAGTAACCTGGGCGGATTTTTTGCTAATGACAGTGGTGGAATCATCAGCAGGGGCGCTGAAATGCTCAAAGGATTGCTGGGTGACAAAGCGGGCGGCATGGCGACTTTAATTGCAAATTTTGCAGGCGTCAAACATGCTTCGGCCTCTTCCATTTTAAGCATGGCCGCGCCGGCGGCATTGGGCGCACTCGGCACATATGCCAGCGAACATAACCTGAACGCCGGCGGTGTAATGAACCTGCTTTCTTCTCAGAAATCATCCATACTGTCCGCTCTTCCAACGAGCTTGTCCACCGTTGCCAGTGTGCTCGGCATCGGCTCGGGTAACGGCGCTGTTACCGCGACGGCATCTCATGGTCATGCTCCGGATGAAAGCGCGGGTACAGACAATTCAATGAAATTTTTGCTGCCTCTGCTGCTGGGCATACTAGCGGTTGCTGCGGCAATATATTTATTTAAAGGATGCGGCACTCCAAAAGCCGAAAAAGTCACCGTTGATTCAGTAGCTGTAAAAGCTGAACCCGTTAATCAGGAAACGGCAACTACCGCAGAGACTGCTTCAACAAAAGAAATGACAAAAGTGAAGTTACCCAATGATACTATCCTCGACGCGTTCAAAGGCGGTATCGAAGATAAATTGGTGGCTTTCCTCGGAACTGATTATAAAAAACTGGGTGAAGATTCGCTCAGGAAAGTCTGGTTTGATTTTGATAACCTCAATTTCAAAACAGGTAGCGCGGAACTCACCGCTGAAAGTCAGCAACAGGTCGATAACATTGCAGCAATTTTAAAAGCTTTCCCCGGAGTGAAACTGAAGATTGGCGGGTATACCGATAAAGTGGGGGATGAAGCAACCAATAAAAAATTGTCGGATGCGCGTGCTAAATCTGTACAAGCTGCCCTCGCGAAAGCAGGTGTAGGCGCTCAGATCACCGGTGCCGAAGGATATGGTTCCGCATTTGCAGTTTATCCTGCCGATGCACCCGAAACTGATCGTGTAAAAGATCGTCACGTGTCGGTAAGTGTGCGATAAAAGAGGCTAATCTTACAGATGTAAAAAGGCTGTCGTGTACCGACAGCCTTTTGTTTTCAGTTCAACAGCTTAATGCGCAGCAACGGCGGTTTCACTGTTATAAGCAGCTGCAAAAACAGCCGCGAAGTCTTTCAGTTTTCTTTTTCCAAGACTGGCCGGACGATGCTTCCAATAGTCTTCTGCCATCTTGCCCGAGTTGAGCGCTTGTCCCATCTCGATATAATTTTTAGCAAGTTCTTCCGGTAACCCTGCCTGTAGTGCACCATTCAGGGCCTGCTCATCGGTAAAGGCTACCCATTGCAAATCGGGTTTTCCAATGGCGGCGCCAAGAATGGATGCCACGTCTGAGGTGCTCACCTCATCACTGGCAATATAGGTTACGGTATGCCCCTTGAAGTGGCGTTTGAGTAATTGATCAATCGCTACATCGGCGATATCAGCAGGATCCACAATTACAAACTTATTCTCCCGGAAACTGAAATTGCTGCCGATGATGCCGAGATTTTTTATCAACCCGATATTGCTAAGGAAATTATAGTAAAAATAACCCGGACGAAGATGGCTAATATGTACGCCTTTCAATTTATTAAGGGCGGCTTCTGCACGGTAAAGGCCGCTCACAGGGCCGCAGCCATCGGGATGGTCTGCACCATAGCTGCTGAGGTTTACAACGT
>JAGWTK010000561.1 GCA_028876035.1 Bacteroidota bacterium | reverse complement strand
TTCGTATCAAATAACTGCTGAAACTCGCATCCGTTAACCCCTCTAAACATACTAACTAATTTAGCTGCAATATACTAAATAAATTAGTTTGTTATCAGCCGCTGAACATTCAAATGAGAAAGTTCTACCTAATTCTAAACATAAAAGTTTCTTCAAAAAATTGCCCGTATTTACCACGTTGTTTGGAGTTAATGGTTGCCTGAAATTTGAACATTCTACTGACTTAGCCCCAAACCCTCTATTAATGGCTTTTTTCAGCCTTCTCATTAAATCGCAGTCGATCTGCCTGTTACTGACCGTTACGGGCATGTTATACAGCCTATCCGTTTGGGCTGGCGGGCGGACTCGTAGACACCCCATCGTAAAGTCCCGATACTCAGCAGCAATTCCGCAGGATAGAAATATCGATACCCTTCCGCTTCCATCGGTTTCAATCAAACAGGTGCAGTCTTTAGTCGATAGCACAGGAGCAGTGAAGGACAGTTTAACCAGGACAGGCAAACAGGTTGCATCCGCAATCGTGCAGATGCCGGTCAAAGCAGTTCGCCAGGTATCACAATCCATTAAGCGAATTTCATCGCAATCGGACAGTGTTAAGGGCAGGCAATCTTTTTTTGCCATTCCTAGTGTTTCAATGAGCCGTCGCCGAGCTGATTCTTCGGGGATTGGCATTCCGAGACTGAAAGGAACGGTCGACACAAAAAAGCCCATACTATCCCCAGGGAGTGGATTTGTTGACTATAGTTATTGGTGGCGCTCAGCGACAGACACCCCTTTTGCGGAGCGGAATATCGGTCAGCATAGTATTATGGGGAACGCAGGTGTTACACTTTTTTCGACGTTGCCGCTAAATGTTCGCTGGTGGATTAGAAGAACCAACTCTGCTTTTTATCGGGATATCACCGATGTACAGGTTTCTCTGGACCCGAATGCATTTCGGCAGATGCTGGCGCAGAAGTTGAATCAGGAATTAACCAGACAAATTCCTGGTGCTGCAGACTCCATTTTGCAGCGACTGGTTGCCATCAAAAATACAAGGCTATCCGGCATAACGGATCTACTATCTACCAAATTTACACTGCAACAACTGCACGAGTACCATGAGCTGTTGCAAATCGACCAGGCTCATCCCGAGAACCGGCCACAGGATTCAGCAGCACGCTTAAAATACGATGACCAGCTTGAAGGGGCGAGGTATTTCATAAAAACTTACGACTCTTTATATAGAAGCTATCAGGTACTGGGGCATGAACTTGATTCATTGAAGGACAAACTGGCAACCTATCGTAGAAAGATAGAGGCTTATAAAAAGCTGCTGGAAGGGAAGCAGGTTGATTGGTCTGCTGCAAGTGCTATAACTGAGCGGCTGGACAGTGCGGGAATTAGCTTACCGTCAAAATACAGATGGCTGTTAGGACTTAAAAATTTCAGCCTGGGCAAAACGCCCTTGCAATATTCCGAACTGTCAGCTAAAAATGTCGCCATCAATGGCATTAACCTCGAGTATAATTCCTGGTATTATATTGCGCTGGCTGCGGGCACGGTAGACTACCGGTTCAACGATTTTGTGGGCAATCGCAGCAGCAAACCGGGTACCCAATACCTGCTGATGGCAAGGATTGGTCTCGGGCAAGCAGAAAGGAACCATGCGATTGTAAGCGTATTTAAAGGAAGAAAGCAACTTTTTGTATCTAACAATCCTGCGCAAAAGTTCATCGATTTATCCGGTATAGCAGCAGAGTTTAAATGGTTTGTTGAACCCAACACTTCGTTAACAACGGAATTTGCACAATCAGTAGCACCAGACTACCGCACTACGCCCGCCCAAACAAAACCAACATTTGGTATTGGGGAACATAACAACCAGGCCATCTCCATAAAGTTGCAGTCGACACAAAGACGGATAGGTGCGCGTATTGAGGGTTTGTATAAATACAGTGGGGCCAATTACCAATCTTTTAGCAGCTACCAAAGTAGTTCGGCACTAAAGACCTGGTATATCAAGTGGGATCAAAATTTTTTCAAGCAAGTGTTGAGACTCACTTTGTCGTTACGGTCAAATGAGTTCAGCAATCCCTACGTGTTGCAGAATTATAAGGGCAATACAGTTTTTAAGAGCGCCACGCTAACCCTGCGAAAAAAGCATTGGCCGATTCTGACGGCGGGGTATATACCTGTTTCACAATTTTCTTATTTGGGCAATCAACTCGTTGAAAACCGTTTTCAAACGATCAATACCTCTATTACTCATCTTTATAAAATTGGTAGTAGGCCGGCTATGACCAGCATCGTATATAGCCGGTTTTTCAACAGCACCGCTGATAGCAGCATTCCTTACTACAATGCTTCGAATGTTTTTGTGAGCCAGAATATACGGTTCTCCCGGTACGAGCTGAGCTTGAATATTTCAAATGGCAAGAATGGAAAATACGATCTAACCACAGCAGAAGTGCAGGTGCAAATTCCGCTGTTTAAGCGTACGGTGGCAGGACTAGGTATTAAGCTCGCCAATCTTAACCGAATTGAAACACAAACTGGTGGAAGGGTTTCGATTGAATTGCCGCTTATGCGCAAAGACCGGATAAGTGTGCAGTATGACAGGTCCTTTTTACCCGGTGTCAACGGGCACTTGTTGGATACTGATCTGGGAACGATACATTATTATAGAAATCTTT
>JAGWTK010000560.1 GCA_028876035.1 Bacteroidota bacterium | reverse complement strand
CCCGCAGTGTGTACCTGCCTGCCGGCGCACGCTGGGTTGATTTCTGGAACGGGCAGGTATATGAAGGCGGAAGGCGGATCGATGCGGAAGCGCCGATAGAAACCATGCCTTTATATGTTCGCGCAGGGTCTATAGTGCCGATGGGGCCATTGATGGAATATGCCACGCAAAAACCTGCGGATACACTGGAGCTGCGGATCTACCCCGGTGCCGATGGGAAATTCACGCTGTATGAAGATGAGAACGATGATTATGGTTACGAGAAAGGAAAGTTTGCCATGTTTGACTTTAATTGGAATGATAAAACAAAGACACTGCGGGTGTCTGATACAAGGGGGCATTTTCCGGGTCAGCTGCAACAGCGTGTTTTTCGCGCCGTGCTGGTGAATGGCGAACATGGCAGTGGAGTAGCAACAACCGCAACTGCAGAAAAAGCGATTGTATACAAAGGCAAAGCGATGAGCGTACGATTATGAGTAGCAGCAATACTGTGGATATTCTTCGAAGACTGCTGACAGGTAGCGGCTTACCTTTACCGGCCGTTCTGCGGTTTTTTGGTTATGCCACTTGATTTATCTGAAATATTGGTAGTAGGCGTCTCAAGCCGGTCTTTGTTCAACCTTGAACAGGAAAATGAAATCTATGCGCAGCAGGGGATATCGGCGTATCGTCAGTACCAGCAGCAGCATGAGAACGATCCATTGCAGCCCGGTACGGCTTTTCACCTGGTAGAAAGACTCCTCCATCTTAATAAAGATGCAAAGAAACGTATTGTAGAAGTGGTGGTGATGTCCAGGAACAGCCCGGAAACAGGGGTACGGGTAATGAATTCAGTCCGGCATTTTGGGCTCGACATAACCCGCATGGCCTTCAGCGGCGGCGAGCCTTTATCTCCCTATATCGACGCCTATGATGTTGATCTTTTTCTGAGTAAAGACTTAAAGGATGTCCAGGCAGTGATTGATTCTGGGCGATCCGCTGCAGCGTTTATCTACGATCCGCCCGAAGATTTCAATCCAAAAGATAATCGTGTGAAGATCGCCTTTGATGCCGATGCTGTAATTGTGTCCGGGGAATCCGAACACCGTTACAAAACGGAGGGCATGGATGCTTTTCATAAATATGAGAGCGAACATGAGGACGAGCCTTTGGCAGAAGGTCCGTTTGCCAAGCTGCTGATCAAATTGTCGAAGATACAGGAGCAACTGCCAACCAGTATCGAACTTTCACCCTTGCGACTGGCGATAGTGACGGCGCGCAATGCACCCTCGCACATGCGGCTGATCAAAACCATCCGCCGCTGGGGCGTGTATGTGGATGAGATTTATTTCCTGGGCGGACTACCAAAAGACAAAGTATTGAAAGCATTCGGGGCGCATATCTTTTTCGATGACCAGGAAATTCATTTATCAGACTCCTCCCGGGTGGTGCCATCGGGCAAGGTTCCTTATGCACAGGATTCGCCCCTTCAGGTGATCCAAATGAAGACATCATCGGCAGGTCATTAATGTCAATCTAAATTTTTGAGATGCCGGATTCCAGCATTATCCCATGCGAATTAGCTTTCCGTTCTGATTGTTTACTTGCCGAAGGTCCGGTATGGGATAGCCGTTCAGCCTCCCTGTATTGGGTAGATATCGAAGGCAAATGCATCCACCATTTATTGGTAAACCGCGGCCTGCACCGAAGGATCGCAGTGGACAGCATGGTGGGCGCCGTGGTTCTTTGTACCAATGGTGACTTGCTTGGCGCAATGCACAGCGGACTTGTATTTATTAATCCTTCATCGGGTGAAACAACAGCCTTCGCCCATCCTGAGAAAGCATTTCCGAAGAACCGTTACAATGATGGCAAATGTGATCCGGCCGGACGCTGGTGGATCGGCACCATGTCGCTGACAGAAGCGCCCGGTGCAGGTAACTTGTACATGATTGATAAAGATGGTTCGCACGTACACCAGCTCGGTAAACTGGGTATATCAAACGGACTCGCCTGGACGGCCGACAAAAAAACTATGTACTTTATCGATACGCCGGCGCGCATCGTGTGGGCATTTGATTATGATAATGACACGGGGCGTATTGGCAACCGGCGCGTCGCCATTACTGTTCCCGAAAAAGAAGGCTATCCCGATGGTATGACCATCGACAATGAAGACATGCTGTGGATTGCACACTGGGATGGATGGCAGGTAGGCCGCTGGAATCCCCACACCGGAAAAAAGCTGGCATCTATTCCGGTTCCCGCGGCGCGCGTTACCTGTTGCACTTTTGGAGGGACGCAGCTCTCGGACTTATACATTACCACTGCTTCTACCGGTTTGAATACGGAACAACTGTCTGCGCAGCCACTCGCGGGGTCAGTGTTTGTTGCAGGCAAGACCGGCTCCACCGGGAGAGATGCAATTCGCTTTCATCGAATGGAATGACCTTTCTGTTCCCGTTTCCCGATTTGTTACGTATAGTGACTGACGACAGAAAAATCTCCCAAATATTTTGTGAAACCAAATAGTTGCATATATTTGCAATTAAATGGTTGCATAATGGACACGCGAAGAGATGTTTTCCAGGCAATAGCAGACCCAACCCGGCGGGCGATCATTGCCCTGATAGCGCTGCAGGCGATGACGCCCAATGCCATTGCCGAAAACTTCAATACCACCCGCCAGGCAGTTT
>JAGWTK010000559.1 GCA_028876035.1 Bacteroidota bacterium | reverse complement strand
ATGTAGGCATCCGTTTCCGCGATGCAGATACTGTCGATATTTTTAAACAGGGGTCTGCGGTTAATCTCTCCGCTCAGTTCGTTTTCCATGGCCGTTGTTTTTTGCGGTTTTTCCTTTCTTCTCGCGATCTTTCTTGGTTTGCGGGTTGAAGTGACGCAGGATCCTGATTTCTTTTTCTGTGAGGAATCGCCATTTACCCCGGGTTACATTTTTCTTGGTCAGACCCGCGTACATCACCCTGTCGAGGTTTACCACATCATACCCCAGGTGTTCGAACATGCGGCGTACGATGCGATTCCGGCCGCTGTGGATCTCAATGCCGATGACTGATTTGTCTTTTGGATCGGCATAGCCCATCACATCGGGTGCGATAAAGCCGTCTTCCAGTTCGAGACCCATGGCCATTTGTTCAAAGTGTGCTTTGGTGAGTGGTTTATCCAGCCTCACTTCATAGATCTTTTTTACCAGGTTCTTCGGGTGCGATAATGTTTGCGCGAGTTCGCCATCGTTGGTGATGAGCAATACACCCGACGTATTTCTGTCCAGCCGGCCTACCGGGTACACGCGTTCGGGCGTAGCGCGCCGGATCAGTTCGAGAATGGTTTTCCGACCTTGCGGATCGTCCAGCGTGGTGATATAGTCTTTGGGTTTGTTGAGCAGGATATAGACCAAATTTTGTGTGGGACGGATTCTTTTTCCCTTTACGGTGATGATATCTGCTTCCGTTACTTTAAAACCGGGTTCGGTAATCACCTGTTGGTTCACTTTCACTTCGCCGTTCTTTACCAGGTCCGCTGCATCCCTTCTTGAACAGACGCCACTGTGCGCGATGAATTTATTGAGTGGCATCTGGCCGGGGAGGGGGGCGCTGGGCGTTGGGCCTTGGGTGTTGGGTGTTGGCTGTTGGGCTTTGGCTGTTGGCTGTTGGTTGTTGGCGGCTGGCTGTTGGCCCTTGGTTATTGGCGGCTGGCTGTTGGTCTGAATGCGCTTTATGGACCCTGTTTTTTTGCCTGGGGCGTTCTTTTGCTCTTCGAACCTGGCTTGCTGTTGGCGGCGCTTTTCTTCATAACGCTTATCAATAGCCGCGGCTCGTTCTTTTTTGGCAGCGCGCTTTTCCTGCTTGAATTGTTCTTTGCGGGCGGCGTTGCTTTTTTGGGTGATGAATTTCTGGAATTGCTGGTTCTTGCTCATGAGCGGGATTTGCTGTTTTACAACAGTATAGTTAATGAATGATTCAGTTTTTGTTCGCCAGCTGTCCGCAAGCGGCGTCGATGTCTTTACCCCTGCTCACCCGGAGGCGAGCATTCACGCGGTGTTTCCCGAGGTATTGCATGAATTGTTCAACGACTTCGGGCTCGGGCTTACGGAAATTCGCGAGGTCGATTGGATTGTATTCAATGATATTCACCAGGTCGGCCGGTACCTGCCGGTAGATCTTCACCAGTTCTTCGGCATCTTTCAGGCTATCGTTAAAATCTTTGAACAGGATATATTCCAGCGTTATTTCGTTGCCGGTCGCCTTGTAAAAATAGTTGAGTGCTTCTACCAGTGAGGCGATATCATTGTTGTCGTTGATGGGCATGATCTGGTGCCGCTTTGCATCATTGGCCGCATGCAGTGAAAGTGCGAGTTTGAATTTCACTTTATCGTCGCCCAGTTGTTTAATCATTTTTGCAACACCGGCGGTGGAAACGGTGATCCGGCGCGGACTCATGCCCAAGCCATCCGGGGAGGTGATTTTCTCAATTGCTTTCAGTACGTTCCTGTAGTTGAGCAAGGGTTCGCCCATGCCCATGAAAACGATATTGGTCAGTTTTTTCTGGTAGCTCGCTTCGCTTTGCTGGTTGATGAGAACAACCTCGTCGTAGATCTCGTCGAAGTCGAGGTTGCGCTTGCGTTGCATATAACCGGTAGCGCAGAATTTACAACTGAGCGAACAACCTATTTGGGAAGATACGCAGGCGGTTTTTCTTTCGTCAGTGGGTATCAGCACTCCTTCAACCAGGTGCTGGTCGAAGGTTTTAAACCGGCTTTTGATGGTGCCATCAGCTGAGTATTGAACGGTGTCGGTGCCAAGGGCAGGCAGACTAAAATGTTCCTCCAGCAGTTGCCGGGTTGGCTTGCTGAGGTTGGTCATGGCATCAAAAGCGTGCGCGTGTTTGAGCCAAAGCCATTCATACACCTGCCGGGCGCGAAATTTCTTTTCTCCGAGTTGTTCAAAGTACTGTTCCAGCTCCTGCAGGCTCAAATGGCGAATGTTCTTTTTGTCGGTCCCCGGCATCTGGCAAAGATACGTTGTATACGGGCGGAAACCAGCCGCGATAGGCATTAATCAGGCTCGATTGGTAGATGCTTAAGACAAGTGATTGAGCGTAAGCAATGATTCAGGCTGGTTTTGTATCTTAGGAAAAACAACTGCATATGAAATTCAACCTGCTGATCACTCTTTTCACTGCGCTCGCCTTTGCTGGCCATGCCCAGGACAGTACCCTCAAAAAAGAAATTATGGGAAAGTATAAGTTTCCTGCCGGAAGTGTCGTAGAAGAAGTGAATGTTTCGGAAGAGAGCGGGATGCTCACGATGTCATCGGCTGTGGGTACTTCTGCGCTGGAGCAGGTGAAAGGCGACACGTTCAATATTATCAGTTTTAACGGAATTGCAGTATTTAAGCGGAACGATCTGCGGAAGGTCGT
>JAGWTK010000558.1 GCA_028876035.1 Bacteroidota bacterium | reverse complement strand
GCACTTTTGATGGCCGCACTATTGATTCTGGTCGCATCGGCTGGCTCAGTTGCGCAAACAGGGTTGCCGGATTCAATTCAGAAAATGTTGTCGCCCCCCAGGGAAGATACCGTTACCGTATGGCGTTTGTATCATGCGGGAGATAATCTGCTTAATAATAATCCAACCGCAGCAAGAACAATACTCCGGACTGCACTGACCCTAGCAAAAAAGCTGTCATTTAAAAAAGGTGAACTGGCTATTATCAGGAGTTATGGCGGCAGCTTTTTCACAGAAGACAATATGGATTCGGCCATGTTTTATGCGCGTGAACGGCTGCAGACTGCCCTTAGTTCCGGAGATTCTCTCGAAATCGGCATTGCCTATTTCAACAAGGGAAGTATCCTGCGGGAACAAAATCAGTTCGACAGTGCATTGCACTATTCAATGCTGGGCGCCGGGATTATCGATGGACGGGGAGACAAATCAATATTAACGCAGGTTTACAATGAAATCGGGAATCTTTATGTATCGAGGGCCGACTATGACAAAGCCATCACTTACGGTAGAAAAGCGGTTGCCCTCGCCCGTGAGCTAAAGAATACTACGCTCCTGGCTACTTCGCTCACCAACCTTTCCCGATCCTATGCAGAATCGAAAAAGCTTGAACCAGCGCTGCAATGTCTTACCGAAGCGCGGCAGCTGGCCCACGCACTGGGCGATTTACGCATTGAAGCTACCGTGCTGGAAAACCTGGGTGGCGTGAAAGTGGTACAGAAGGATTTTCGCGGTGCAGCGCA
The DNA here is from genome assembly GCA_028876035.1 of Bacteroidota bacterium. GTDB lineage: Bacteria > Bacteroidota > Bacteroidia > Chitinophagales > Chitinophagaceae > JACMLD01. The sequence goes on along the minus strand of JAGWTK010000558.1, from coordinate 1,918 downwards.
ATACCTGGCCGACTGCATCCCCTTATACCGGCAAATTGGATCAGTGGGTGGCCTCGCGGTTGCTTTCAGGGGTCTGGCGGTGACAAGGCTACAGGCGGGTGATTTTAAAACGGCTTTCGCGCTGGCCGACTCTGCATTAACGCTTTCAAGGGCGAACAACATGGAGAGGGAAACAGCCTCAGTGCTGCGCGTCATCTCGGTGATACAGTATGCAATGGGTAATCTCGATGCCGGATACCAGTCCGACGATGAGAGCAACCAGGTGCTTGAGAAAATGCTGAATGACATACTAACGCACCAGTCGGCTGCACTGGAAAAGAAGTTCGAAACAGCGCAGAAAGAAGCCGCCATTAAAACACTGCAGGCTGAAAAAGAATTGCAGCAGCTATCGATCCAAAAGAAGAATACTTACAACTACATATTGCTCGGAAGCGCCGCAGGCCTGCTATTGCTTACCGCTCTCCTCTACCGTAACTACCGGCAAAAACAAGCTTTGCAACAGCAGCGCATACAGGAATTGGAAAAAGAGAAACAGTTGCTGGCAGCTGAAGCTGTCTTAAAAGGTGAGGAGAAAGAACGGACAAGGCTTGCCAAAGATCTGCACGACGGACTTGGCGGCATGTTATCTGGAATCAAATATTCACTAAATACGATGAAAGGAAATCTGATAATGACGCCGGAAAACCAGGAGGCGTTTGAAAGAAGCATGGACATGCTGGATAGTTCCATTCGTGAAATGCGGAGGGTGGCGCACAATATGATGCCCGAAGCGCTTGTAAAATTTGGACTGGATACAGCTTTGAAAGATTTCTGTAACGACATCACCCAAAGCGGCGCACTGAAAGTAAGCTATCAGTCATTGGGTGTGAGTGACCTGGTGATGGATCAATCCAGGTCCATTGCGCTGTACCGGATTATCCAGGAACTGCTGAACAACAGTATCCGGCATGCCGGTGCAAGCACTGCTATCGTTCAGCTCAGCAAATCCGATTCGGTATTGTCCGTCACGGTCGAAGACAATGGAAAAGGCTTCGATCCGGCCATCCTGGAAAGATCCGGAGGTATGGGATGGACGAACATCCGGAACCGTGCTGAATTCATGAATGCAAGGCTGGACGTTAACACGGCGGCGGGCAGGGGAACATCGGTGTTGATTGAAATAAACCTGTCATGAAAATAAAAGTATTCATCACAGATGATCATTATATGGTTATCGAAGGCATTCGATCCCTGTTGCAAAATGAACCTGAGATCGAGTGGATGGGTCATGCCATGACAGCAGTTTCCTGTCTTGCCTTCTTACGACAGCAGCAGCCGGATATTATTCTCATGGACATTAACTTACCGGATGGCAGCGGTATTGATTTATGTAAGAAAGTACTTGAAGAACATCCCGGCTTACGCGTGATTGGGCTCAGCACGTTTAACCAGCAGAGTTTTATCCGCAAGATGATGGAAAATGGCGCTTCCGGTTATGTGCTGAAAAATGCCAGCCAGCAGGAACTCATGGAAGGGATCCGGACAGTGATGGCAGGCCATCAATACCTGAGTCATGAGGCCGCACAATCATTGCGTAGCCATACCGGAGCAGAACTTCCTGTTCTCACGCGCCGCGAAAAAGAAATATTGGAATTAATTGCCGACGGACTGACCAACCACGAAATAGCAGAAAGATTGTATATCAGTACCACAACGGTAGATACACACCGGAAAAACCTGCTCTTCAAATTCGACGCAAGAAATGTGGCGTCACTTATAAAAATGGCCATGCAGATGCAGATCATCTAATCCAACCGCTACAGAAACAACATTGATGATCGAGGTAAAGTGTTTTGAAATATTAAACGACCTGCACCTCTTCTAAATTCGATTATTAAAAGACAGTCATTCGAAATTTGTTACGGTGTCCCTACAAAAC
>JAGWTK010000065.1 GCA_028876035.1 Bacteroidota bacterium | reverse complement strand
GGTTTATTGCTGAGTTTCATTCCCGGAATCCCCTCCATCACCCTCGAGCCTGAACTGGTATTCCTGGTTTTTCTTCCACCCCTGCTCTATGCCGCAGCCTGGAACACATCCTGGCAGGCTTTCTGGCAATACAGGCGATCGATCCTCATGCTGGCAGTAGGACTGGTGATATTTACGTCCACCGCTGTTGCTTTCACTACCCGGTGGCTGATACCGGGTTTTTCGCTTCCACTGGGATTCTTACTCGGGGCCATCATTTCGCCTCCCGATGCGGTTGCTGCAGCTTCCGTATTTCAAACGATGCGTATTCCCAAACGCGTGCTCACCGTACTGGAAGGTGAAAGCCTTATTAACGACGCTTCCTCGCTTATCATCTTCCGCGTAGCCATGACCGCCATTACTACCGGGCAATTTTTTTTCTGGAAAGCAGCCGGTGATTTTTTCCTGGTGGCTATTGCCGGAATTCTGATCGGACTGGCTATTGCAAACGTATTGTACGCGGCGCATCGATTCCTGCCAACCACACCCGGCGTAGACACGGCCCTTACCATTATTTCTCCCTATATCATGTACATCGCGGCCGAACATTTTCATTTTTCCGGAGTGATGGCGGTAGTAAGCGGCGGTTTGTTCCTGAGTTTCCGTGCGCACGAATTGTTTTCGTATAATTCACGCATTCAAACGTATTCCGTTTGGCAAACGATCACCTTTCTGCTGAACAGTGTCGTATTCATCCTAATCGGGTTACAGTTACCGGCGGTGGTAAGTGACCTGGGTCTGCCATCACTGCGGGCCGGCATAGGCTATGGGCTGCTCATCAGCCTTATCACCATCGTACTCAGGATGGCCTGGATATTCCCGGGTGCTTACCTGCCCCGCTTATTATCGAAGAAGATCCGGGAGCGCGAAAAAAGACCGAACTGGCAGTCTGTTTTTGTAGCGGGGTGGAGCGGTATGCGGGGCGTGGTATCGTTGGCATCGGCCCTGGCTATTCCGGTGATGCTATCTCCGCAACAAGCATTCCCACATCGCAGCCTGATCCTGTTCATCACTTTTGTGGTGATTCTGGTAACCCTGGTGCTGCAGGGACTTAGCCTGCCCCATGTGATACGCTGGCTGGGTGTAAAGGACGATGAAACGGAAGAGCAGGAAGAACAGGAACTGGAGCTGCGGCTTCGGTTGGCCAATGCTGCATTGGATTACATGCAAACAGAGCACGGCGATGCATTGGGCGATGTGGATGCGTTTCAGCGGTTGCGCGAACGCTACGAACGGATGATTGCGCTAACTAACAAACGGCTGCTGAATGAAGAAGAAGCAAAAGCAACGGGCGGATTTTTACCGCGCTACCGGCATATGTTGCTCGAAATCGTAAGAATCCGAAGAGAAGAACTGCAAAAGATGCGAAGTGAAGGAAGATATGATGACGAGCTCATCCGTAACAAAGAATGGGAGCTGGACCTGGAAGAAGCGCGGCTAATGGAATCATAGAGATGACTTAAAAATCAATAAGAAGAATGTTTAATTTTTATTAGGCATTATTTTCAGAAATACTTCACAAATACACTAGCCAATCCGTTAAAATGCCTTTAATGTGTGCAAATACTTCGTTAAATCAATTTAATACATATTTCAGGCACGAATATTTCGTTGATGATGATCAAATTCTCTCAATTCATTTGGTTGTATGAAAATGTTTATGAAATCAGTTGAAATATCGTTCCGCTACTGGGGCGATTGGGTGAATGCCCGTATTCACCAAAAGAAAGATGCAGCCGGTATTTTCTTTCCCATCGAATTGAATGGCGATTATTTTTTTACCCTTCGCTATGATCAGCAAAAGCAATGGATGGTGGTGAAGGAAAGAAACGGTATCACGCCCAAAATCGATCGGGAATTGCTGAACCGCATTCTGAAGCCGCTGGAGAGGAAGATGAATTTGGCAGCCTGAGCAGGAACAAAGTACTTAGTACAAAGTACCAAGACACACCAAAAAAAAGTTTGAGCCGACTGATTTTCAAGGTCTGCACTCGCCGTCGAGCCCCATTAGCACATTTATCACATTTGTCACATTAGCACATTAATTTTGCGCCGCTGGCGGCTGTTAATCCCGCTGGTTTTTGTAAGTGGATTTAGCGCAATTAGCGCAGTCGCTGGAAGGTGAATTGTACACAGATCAGGCGATGCGCATACTCTACGCAACCGATGCATCCGCCTACCGTGAGATGCCCCTGGCGGTTGCCATTCCCAAAACAACCGATGACCTCAAAAAACTAATACGGTTTGCGCAGGAAAACAAGACTTCGCTCATCCCAAGAACAGCCGGCACATCGCTGGCCGGACAAGTCGTGGGCAAGGGCATTGTAACCGATGTATCCAAATATTTTACGGGCATACTGGAGCTGAACAAAGAAGAGAAATGGGTGCGGGTGCAGCCGGGTGTCGTGCGCGATGAACTCAACCTTTTCCTGAAGCCACATGGTCTGTTCTTCGGGCCGGAAACTTCTACCGCCAACAGGGCCATGATTGGTGGCATGGTGGGCAATAATTCCTGCGGTTCCAATTCCGTTTTGTACCGCAGCACACGTGAGCACTTACTGGAAGCAAAAGCCTTATTGAGCGACGGCAGCGAAGCCGTGTTTCATTCACTATCGACTGATGCCTTCCACCAAAAATGTGAAGGTGACACACTGGAAGCATCCATTTATCGCAATACGCGCCGGCTGCTGAGCGACTATTCCAACCAGGAAGAAATCAGGAAAGAATTCCCCAAGAAAAGCGTAGAAAGAAGAAATACGGGCTATGCAGTGGATGTATTGCTTGAAACGGATCCTTTTACAGCCGGCGAACCTGCTTTTAATTTCTGCAAATTGATCGCAGGTTCAGAGGGAACCCTGGCCTTCCTCACCGAGCTAAAACTTAATCTTGTACCCTTACCACCAAAAGAAACAGGTTTGCTCTGCGTTCATTTTAATTCAATAGATGAAGCCCTGCGCGCCAACCTGATTGCCCTGTCGTTTAACCCCGGCGCCAGCGAACTGATCGATCATTATATACTTGAATGCACCAAAGAAAACAAGGAACAAATCAAGAACCGTTTCTTTGTAAAGGGTGACCCCGGTGCGATACTCGTGGTAGAGTTCGCGAGGGAAACACGCGAAGAAATCACCGCATTGGCAAATGCAGCAGAGGCCGCGATGCGCGCCGCAGGATTGGGTTATCACTTTCCGCTTCTGTTTGGCGACGATACCAAAAAGATATGGACGCTTCGGAAAGCCGGACTGGGTTTGCTTAGCAACCTGCCGGGCGACGACAAAGCCGTTCCCGTCATCGAAGACACTGCAGTGGACGTAAATGATTTGCCTGAATATATCCGTGAGTTCAACGAAATCCTCAAAAAATACAAGCTCTACTCGGTTCACTACGCCCACGCAGGTTCAGGAGAGATACACCTGCGGCCCATCCTCAACCTGAAAACAAAAGAGGGCAACGCACTGTTCCGTACAATTGCAGAAGAAATAGCAACCCTGGTAAAAAAGTACAATGGGTCATTGAGCGGTGAACACGGCGACGGCCGGCTCCGCGGTGAATTTATCCGGCAGATGGTGGGCGAAAAAAACTATCGCCTCCTGCAGGAAATTAAACGCTGCTGGGACCCGGAGAACATCTTCAATCCAAACAAGATTGTGGATACGCCTTCTATGAACACCATGCTGCGCTATGAACCCGGGCAGCAAACACCTGCATTCAATACGGTATTTCGTTTCTATAACCAGGACATTTTGCAACATGCGGAGCAATGCAATGGTTCCGGCGACTGCCGCAAAACACAGCTGTCCGGCGGGACCATGTGTCCTTCGTTTATGGCTACCCGTAATGAAAAAGATACCACCCGCGCCAGGGCGAATATCCTGCGGGAGTTCTTAACGCATTCCGATAAAGCCAATCGCTTTGATCACAAAGAAATTTACGAGGTGATGGACCTCTGCCTGAGTTGCAAGGGTTGTAAGTCTGAATGTCCGTCGAGCGTAGACATGGCCAAACTCAAGGCAGAATTTCTGCAACATTACTACGACGCGAATGGCACGCCATTTCGATCAAAACTCATTGCCAATTTTGCGCGTTCTGCCAAACTTGGTTCGATAGCTCCGGGTATGTACAATTTTGCCATGACCAACCCGGCCATCAGCAAAATGGTAAAAAAATTCGCGGGCTTTGCAGCCGATCGATCCATGCCACGCTTGCAAGAAACCACGCTGACGAAGTGGTGGTCACGCCATGAATCGCCGAGAGGCAACCAGCGCCAGGCAAATAATCCAAGAAGGAAACTGTGGCTGTTTTGCGACGAGTTCACCAATTACAACGACACGCATATTGGTATTGCGGCCATTGAATTGCTGGAAGGCCTGGGTTACGAAGTAAGCATTCCACAACATATTGAAAGCGGCAGGGCCTGGTTGTCGAAAGGACTGCTGCGGAAAGCAAAAGCCATCGCTGAAGAAAACATCACGCTGCTTTCACCGCTGGTCAGCGAAAACACGCCCTTGATTGGTATCGAACCTTCGGCGATTTTTTGTTTCCGGGATGAATACCCTGATTTGGCCAATGAAAACTTATTGCCCGCAGCAAAAAAACTCGCATCCCATAGTTTTCTAATCGATGAATTCCTCGCGGCAGAAGCAAAAGCAGGGTTTATCCAATCATCCGATTTCAGGGCAGAACAAAAGAAGATTGTGCTACACGGACATTGCCAGCAGAAAGCGATCAGCAGTGTGGCGCCAACAGTAGCAGCATTGTCTATTCCTGATGGCTACAAGGTGGAAACCATTCCGTCCGGCTGTTGCGGCATGGCAGGTTCATTTGGTTATGAAAAAGAGCATTATGATCTGTCGATGAAAATAGGCGGATTGGTGCTATTCCCGGCTGTAAACCGGCAGGCCGCCGACACTATTATTGCTGCACCTGGCACCAGTTGCAGGCACCAGGTAAAAGATGGTACACAAAGGACCGCTTTCCACCCTGTTGAAATTTTGCGCAATGCCTTACGTTAGCATTGCCGTACATTCATTCTAACAAAGTCGACAGTATGAAAAATGTTATTATAACCGGTGCTAATGGAAACCTGGGCATCGCTTGTGTTCGCTATTTATTGGAAAAAGGATACCGTGTTATCGCTGTCGATGGCAATAACAACCACCTTGATTTTGCCAAAACGCATCCGCAATTTTCATTCACCAGCGTGGATCTCAGCAATGAGGCAGCTGTGCAAAAAATGTTGCAGGACATATTTGATAAAACCGGAGTACCGGATGCAGCCGTGATGCTGGCGGGTGGTTTTGCAGCAGGTGGTATAACACAAACCAGCAATGCCGATATAGATAAGATGATTTTCCTGAACTTTAAAACTGCCTGGAACCTCGTGCAGCCCTTGTTCGGACAGATGCAAAAAGGGAAAGGCGGTCAATTCGTCTTCATCGGCGCGCGCCCCGCCCTCGTGCCTGCACAAGGCAAAGATTTGCTGGCCTATGCATTGAGTAAATCGCTCCTGTTCCGCCTCGCTGAATGCATCAATGAAGCCGGAAAAGAGTCAAACATCAGCGCAGCGGTAGTGGTACCAAGTACCATCGATACGGCGCTCAACCGCAGCTCCATGCCCGACGCCGATCCGTCCAAATGGGTAAAGCCGGAGACCCTGGCCGCTAATATCGAATTCATTTTGTCCGAACCCGGGGCGGCGCTAAAGGAGGTTGTCCTGAAGGTGTATAACCAGGCGTAGGCGGCGTTGGCAGACTATCTGATTCTCCAATCAATTTGCACGACAGGGTTATCATCTTTCCATTGACCTGGCTCATTTGTGCATCTATAATATCGCAGTCTAACATATTCTCTGCAATCACCCTTCGCCCGCTGTACACGTTCACCAGCACATGGATATCCACATTCGCCAGCGCATCCACCTGCTTTTTTGACACCAACGCTCCCTGCACGAAAGCGGTTCTGGCTGTATCCAGTTCCATCTTTTTTTCACAGAGAAACTTTTCACCCGATTCACGAAACTCCGCTGTGGTAGTATCTTTCGGCTTACCATTGAACCAGGCATGTACTATGATGGTTTCATGTTTGCTGCTAAGGGCAGCATTTGCCCGGGCACTCAGTTGCAGGCGAATGCTGAAGCCAGGAATTTGCAGACTATCGCCCACTGGTGAAAGGCTACTCATATTGGTGGTACTGTCTTTCGCCGGTGCTAGTGCCGTGGAATGGGGTGACTGTCCGCAACGGGTCGCGCCTATGGCCAATAAAATAATTACCATAACAATGGCAACGTCCGGCCTGGATGAAGATCGGTTTGAAAACATACGGTGACAGCTTTTGATATACCAATACTTCAATCCAAATCCACGCCGCAAAGATAAACTGCCAGATCGGGCACCCGAAAATAATTGAAGCAGCTACTGATTAACTATCTTAGAGAAAGCCGGCCATGTGTATCTGCAATTTCATACTTGTCTGGATCGCGCGCAGGAATTACCTGCTGCCCGCAGCCATGCTGGCTATTATGGCTCTTGCCGCAGGTGGAATAGCTGCCCAGGCTTTACATTGTGATACCCTTGCATCGCAGCATATCTACACCATAAAAAATACGACTACTGCATCGGGTTTGTACCCCGTGTATGACGGCCTGGGCAATTTTTATATCACGGGACAAACGTTTTCCCACCATGCACTGCGTGCGTTTGTAACAAAGGTGAATGGCAAAGGCACGCCGGAATGGACCAAAAATTTCGGCTCCGGCCGGGGCGAAACAATTCAAGATGCATCTGCCGATGGAAACAACGGCCTCGTAATCGCCGGCGACACGCGCAGTTCTGAACCCAGCGGAGAGGGCTGGCTATGCAGGATTGATGCAGCAGGCAAGATCGTTTGGACGATTACCTCGAACACAACAGCCAGTGTATTCCAAAAGGTACTGCCACTGACTGATGGAGGTATAGCAGCAGTAGGCATCCGGTTCCTTGACTATCGTTTGGATCAGTTTGGAAACCTATTAGGAAGCAGGCCACATTTATTAGTGACCGTCATCAACAAGGACGGATCTTTTCGCTGGCAGTCGGATTTTTCATCGTCGGATATCATGGATCGTCCAACAACTTTAGCACAAACAGCAGCCGGGCGCATCCTGGTAGCAGCTGTCGCTGCAGCCGGTTCCTATACAAGCTATATACTTTCCATTGACCAGGTGACGGGCGATGTTGAAAGTACCCATCACTACAAAGACGTAGACATCCTGCACATCGTTGAGCTGCCGGATCATTCATTTCGCACCAGCGGTCCCGGGAATGAGTGCTGGTTAGACAGTTCGCTGAACATGTATGTCAATAAGCAGTATGTATTCTCCCAATCATTCTACAATCCGCCTGAATTATTTTCCTTGTCCATTAATCCTTCAAATAAGACAGAGACGGCGTATTATACGGCGGACTACCGACTGGGCCGGGCATTGATCCCACACGTTATCAAAGTGACAGGCCAGGCAAAAGTAGAATGGGCGCGAGGCTATCCTTTTTCCTCCGACAGCGGGGCAACACAATGGGCAAAAGCCCAAATGCTGGACAATCAACGCCTGTTTATTTGCGGCACTTTTTTCTTTTTCCAGAGTAAGGACGACGCGAACGTAGTATCACAACAAAGTTTTTCACTGCTAACGGATAAGAATGGCCGAACGCCTTGTTCAAACGACCTGCCGGTAACGCTTACGGTAAAGGATCTTGCCAATACCGGATATAACAATGTCGCCCCCAAACAAGTCAGGTATAACAAGAATTTCGTCGCAGGTGTGGCAGCGAACGACCAGGTACCGGTAGATATTATCGACTGCTATCAAACCAATTGCTGCAGGGATACGGCCACCTACAATACCGTCACACTTTGCGAAGGAAAAACCTACCAGGTACCGGGCGGACCATTGGTTGATACAAGCGGAATCTTTACGGCAAGGGTCAGTTTGCCGTCAGGATGTGATAGTCTTTCTTACACAGAAGTCATTTATAAGAAGAACCTACAGTTTGATTTTGGCAATGACACCTGCCTGCTGAACAATGCACCTATCGATTACCGGTTCTCACTGGATGACCCCACTGTAAAATTTCTTTGGCCTGATGGAAGCACCGACAGCAGCTTTCGTATTTCGACACCAGGCGTCTACCGGGTAAGTGTAACCGGACTTTGTAATACCGTTACCGACTCGCTAAAAGTGTATGAGACCTGTTCCTTGCCGGTGTATCTGCCCAATGCTTTTTCTCCGAATGGCGACGGCGTAAACGATTATTTCCGCGTGGCGCGGTTAAACAGACAACCGCTGCTTTCCGTAACGATTTATGATCGCTTCGGCATGCAGGTATTTAACAGTACCGACAAAGCAGCCGCCTGGGACGGGCGCTACCACGGCAATCCCCAGCCGGTAGGCACCTATGTTTGCATCGTACGTTACCGTGATCTCGCGGGCCGTGTACAAACACTGCGAAGCAATATCAACCTGGTTCGTTAAGCCGAAACATCAGTCGGTCAATTTCGATTGATCAACCTTCAATGTGTCGGTCCGGAATGGCGCAAGCGGCAAACCATTTACCGAAAAAACATTCCCCGTTTCGGTATTGCTAAAAGAATAGCGTACGTATTTCGGTTCCTTAATGGCTTTATTGGAAAGAATGATTTTGCCTTTATCGAGCTTTGCATCCGCCGGCATAAAGTTGCCGCTGTCATCGGCAATATAGAAGCCCGTAGCCGATTTGCCTCTGATCATCAATCCGCCCGGTGCATCGTTGAAACTTAGTACCAGTTTCCCTTTCACTGCTTCCGCAGAAGCAATGGACGGACTCTTATATTGGATATCTGTTTTGCCATAGTTTTCTCCCAACGCCATGTTGGCAAGCCGGTTGCCTACCTCGCGTTTGTGGGAAGGGTGAATATTGGTCACAGAATCGACCAGGTCTGTTATAACGACCATTCCTGTGCGCGGATGGGTAGCAACCTTTGTTTCTGCTTCCTGCAGCAGGGCACCCACATTGTAATTGCCATATTTGAACGGTGCTATTTGTACAAGGTAGAATGGAAAGGGTTTGTTCCAGGCGGAACGCCATCCATCGATCATAGCGGTAAGTAACTTTGCATAGGTATCATTGGTTCCGGTATTACCTTCTCCCTGGTACCAAATCGCTCCGGCGATCTGAAATGAAGTGAGTGGTGCCAGCATCGCATTGTACGCATAGCCTGGCTGAAAAGGCCACCATGGCCTGGGCTCCTGTTTGGCAGCAGCTGCCACCAGTGCATCATCCGAAGCGATAGACGGTGCAGGCGTCCATACCTCGGCCGGTGTTCCTCCCCAGCTGGCATTGATGAGGCCAATCGGTACCTGCAAATCACTATTCAGTTTTTTACCGAAGAAATATCCAACAGCACTGAAACCCTTCAGGGTATTGGAATCGCAATGTTGCCATTGGGCCTTTACATCGTCCTGCGGATAGGCAGCCGTTGTTTTAGGAACCTGAAAAAATCGTATCTGGTCGTTGGCGGCATGTGACAATTCTTCTCGGGTATCTTTCTCGCCATTGTAATAGCTCCATTCCATATTCGACTGACCAGAACAAACCCATACTTCACCTATCAGCACATCCTGCAATACCACGGGCACGCCACGTGTTTCAATCGTTATGGTATAGGGTCCCCCGGCTGCCGGCGTTTTTACTTTTTGGCTCCAATGTGCATTGCGGTCGGTGGTTGCCTCATACCGTTGGTTGTTCCAGCCCGTGAGAATACTTACTTTTTCGCTGGGTCCGGCCCATCCCCAGAGCGTGGCTGAATCATTTTGTTGCAATACCATTCCGGATGCAATGATGGCGGGCAAACGAAGTTGTGCGGTCATCGCCGAAGCAATACAAACCGCAACCGCGAGAAGAATTGAATGCAGAAAGATTTTCATATTGGCTCATGTTGTAAGGCTAAAAATACAGGAAAGCCGGTCGTCATCCGCAACAACCCGAAAAATGATTTCAGGGCCTAAAGGCCGGAAACCCAGTATCTTCGGCCTTTTCCGGGGCAGTATTGTATAAACAATTTTATTTATTTATTTTTGATGCCCTGCCCAATTTTATCCTACCAAAGACTCCCGGCTTACTTATTTTCCGAACCCAAAAACCTTTCGCCATGAAACGGAGCACTTGCCTGTATACAGCTATCTGCTACCTGCTGGTTTTAGTAGGATTGCAACTCAAAGCCCAGTCCCAGACCAAACTCAAATTCAACCCCTCCTCGGTATATGCCGGCATTGAAGTAGGCGCCAAAGGCGTAAAGATGAGTGTGCTGGAACTTGGAACAGATGCGTCTAAAAGCAGTGATTTCTCGATCCTCAAAGACACTTCTATCAATACCGACTTTATCAGTTTTATGCACCCCAATTTTGAAGCGACCTTAAACGGCTTTTGGGGTTTGTACACGATGGCTACCCGCCAATATAAAATTTCACCCAAGCGGATATTCACCGTGATCAGCAGTGGGGTGAAACTGCAGGCAGAGAAAGAAAAGAAAATGGAGTGGGTAACTGCCCTGGTCGATTCTTTCCGCTTAAGAACCAAAGACCCGAAACGACAAATTGAAGTGGTGGATGTGACCGATGAGTCCAGGCTTTCCCACCTGGGCATCGTTCCGGAAAACGAACGCTATACAACTTTCCTGATCGATATTGGGAGTGGCAACACGAAAGGTGGTTATTTCCCTTATGGCAACACCAGTAATTTCCGCATGTTCCAGGTAAACTGGGGGACGAAGAGTATGTTCAATGCCACCGACAAGAAATGCGGGCAGGACAAATCACTGCTTAATTTTTACAAACAGCTCGACAAAACCGCCTACGAAGCAGAAAATACCGGGATCATCTACGCAGTGAATGAAAGTGGTGCTTATCCCAAGAGCGATAAAATTGCTTTCAGCGGTGGCATCTCCTGGGCGGTAGCCAACCTTTTACATCCTGAGCAGTTCAGTAAAACAAACGTGCTGGTTACTTATGATGAGGTGGCCCGGTTCTGCGACAAGATTTACAGCGACTACAAGAGTTTTGCTCCCGAGATATTGGAGAAAAAAGCAATGGGCACTGTAACAGACACCGCAGCAGTGGGCAAAGAGATTCGCAGGATTCACCAGGTATTCGATCAGAAGTCGCTCATGTCCGGCAGCCGTTTGCTGTTAAAAATCATGCGCCAGTTTGAATCTGTAAATGAAAAGAAAGCATTTGCGCTGGTGAAGAATGGACAGGTAGGCTGGGTATCTGCCTATGTTGACCAGGAAATTGCGGAGGAAAAAAAACAATGATGACTGCTGAGTAACTGCGTCGCCCGCTTAATCGTCTTTCTTTTTAGCGGGCGGATCCTGGTGCCCCAGGTAAATCTTCAGTTTTTCATTCACATAATTGAGCATGTCTTCGCTGTTGGCACGTCGGCAAAATTCGTAGCTGGGCCGATAGAGGATCATGAACGTTTCCAGCGAATCGCCGCGCAGGCCCGTCATTTTTTCAACGTAACGGCGACTGAAGGTATAATTGACGAAATCCTGTTCTTCTTCGTACTGTAATTTCTGCCCGGTCTTTTTATCTTTTGCTTTGCGCGAAAAAAATCCAATCGGACTGAAAGCCATCCCCACTCCATTCTGCGGCCCCTGCTTTGAAACGATCTTATTCTTTGGCCGGTTGTAAAACGCAGCATACTCTTCTCTTCTCCTGAGTGAATCGGCCTGGTAGTTCCGCGCATGTACATCCACGTTGCGCAGCATAGCATTCTTTACAGCCATGGTCACATCGTAGCCAGCATCAATCATGTAATTCAAAACCTTTACCGTGTCTGGTTTATAGCCGACGGAAGTAAACACTACTTTGTCCCCCTCCTGTGCAATGATGGCATAATCGCCTTCGTGGGTAGACAACGCATAAATTTTACGGCTCAGGTTATACACAGTAACAGAAAAAAGCGCGGAGTCAGAATCCTTATCGTAAATACGCCCCTTCATGAGCGCCTGCCCCTCCGAGTCGGGGACCAGGCAAAGCATCGTAAGAAAAAGAAAGAGGATCCGCATAGGGCTCAAGTTAACCATCCTTCCGGGAGGTTGGCCGAAGATTTTGTTAAAACGGCAAGCTAAGAATAATTCCGCATCAATACGCGGGTGGGCAAGGTTTTGAAGGCCGGAAGCAGCGGCGTATTTATTGAAAAATTAATATCTTACCGTTTCATCAAAACGGCTGCAATGAATATCCGGTTCCGCTTGATCGTGATGAACTTCCTCGAGTTTTTTGTATGGGGTTCCTGGCTGATTTCACTGGGCAGCTATCTTTTTTCCCTTGGTTTTTCCGGATTGCAGATAAGCAGCATTTACGGCACCATGGGCATAGCCTCGCTGTTTGCGCCGGCTTTAATGGGCATTCTCGCCGACAAGTGGATCAACGCCGAACGTGTGCTGGGCCTTTGCCATTTGATTGGTGCGGGCCTTTTGCTATGGGCCTCTACCGTTACAGATTACAAACTGCTCTGGGTGATTATGCTGCTTAATTGCTGCATGTATATGCCTACCATCGCCCTGAACAATACCGTTTCCTATATCGCGCTCGAAAAAAGCAAATACGATATTGTAAAAGTCTTCCCCCCCATCCGTGTATTCGGAACAGTGGGTTTCATATGTGCTATGTGGACGGTAGACCTGCTCGGTTACACACAAAACAAGGGACAGTTTTATGTTAGCGCCATTGCCGGTGTAGTGATGGGATTGTATTCATTTACTGTAACCCGTTGCACACCTGCTAAATCGGACAAACAAAAAACGCTTTTTGAGCAATTGGGACTTGATGCTTTTGTATTGTTTAAGCAACCACGCATGCTGGTGTTCTTTCTCTTTGCAATGTTGTTGGGTGCCGCCTTGCAGATCACCAATACCTTCGGACTTCCTTTTCTCGACGATTTTGCAAAAACCTACCCCGACTCGTTCGCTGTAAAACACCCGGGACTACTTTCATCGGTCGCCCAGATTTCAGAAACACTCTTTATTCTTACCATACCCTTTTTCCTGAAGCGCTTTGGTATCAAACAGGTAATGATTATGAGCATATTTGCCTGGGTATTCCGCTTTGGTTTGTTCGGTGTGGGAAATCCTGGTTCTGGTTTTCCATTGCTGTTTTTATCGATGATCGTATACGGGATGGCCTTCGACTTCTTTAATATCTCCGGGTCTTTGTTTGTTGAACGCGAAGCCGATGTTCAGATCAGGGCCAGTGCCCAGGGGTTGTTTATGCTGATGACCAACGGACTCGGGGCAACACTGGGCGGATTTATCAGCGGCGCAGTGGTCGACTACTTCACCCACGATGGCGTGCGCGACTGGCAAAGCATCTGGTTTAGCTTCGCCGGTTATGCATTACTGTTAGGCATTGTATTTCCGCTGGTGTTCCGGTATAAGCATGACCCGACTTTTCAAAGCGCCCAACTAAAACCACACTAAAAAGAAATATCAA
>JAGWTK010000557.1 GCA_028876035.1 Bacteroidota bacterium | reverse complement strand
GTGGCCTAAGTCGCACATGGGTATCTTGGTACTTTGTACTAAGTACTTGGTACCAACAACGAAATCAAAAACTTAACCATATGTCTACCGACAACGAAGTAAAAGCACTGGTGAAAGAAAAATACAGCCAGATTGCCGATCAACCCAAAGAAGCCAACGCATCATCTTGCTGTGGCGCCACCGGATGCTGCGACGACAGCATGTATTCCATTATGGCCGATGAATACGGTAATGTAAAAGGATATCATGCCGACGCTGACCTCGGTCTAGGCTGCGGTCTGCCCGTTGAACATGCAAAAATTAAGGCAGGTGACACCGTTATCGATCTGGGCAGCGGCGCAGGGAACGATTGTTTTGTAGCCCGCGCCGTAACAGGTCCCATGGGGAAAGTAATTGGGGTCGACTTTACCGAAAAGATGATCGCCAAAGCCCGGGCCAATGCCGAAACACTCGGCTACAACAATGTAGAGTTCAGACAGGGTGATATCGAAGACATGCCTGTGACCGCCAACAAAGCCGATGTAGTGATAAGTAACTGCGTACTCAATCTTGTTCCCAATAAGCACAAAGTATTCAGCGAGGTCTTCCGCGTACTCAAACCGGGTGCCCATTTTTCCATTTCAGATATCGTGCTGGAAGGACAGCTTCCCGAACGCTGGCGTGAAGTAGCGGAGCTCTATGCGGGTTGTGTATCGGGCGCTATTCAAAAGGCGGATTATCTGTCCATCATTGAAGAAGCGGGATTTGTGAACATGCGGCTGCAAAAGGAAAAGCAAATCATCATTCCCGATGAAGTGCTGGCTGCACATCTTTCAAGCCAGGAAATCGAAGCCTACAAATCAGGCAATACCCGTATCGTTAGCATTACCGTATACGCAGAAAAGCCAGCGAAAGACGAACGCAAATGCTGTGAACCCGGTTCCGGCTGTTGTTAATGGTTAAAAAACTGTCATGACTGAAACTATTGCGCTACGCGCCGCTGTAGCGGCCGACTTTCAAACTATTTGTGATTTGCTGGAGGCAAATAGGCTCCCCACAATCGATCTAAACCCATCACTCCCCAACTTCTTTATCGCTGAGCAGGCTGGCAAAGTCGCGGGGGTGATGGGAATGGACAGGTATGGTAGTTTTGGACTACTGCGTTCTGCAGCCACCGCTTCCGACTATAGGAACCAGGGTATCGCAGGTGCGTTAGCAGAGCAGGTTGAGCAAGCCGCCCGCTCACAACAACTTACTTCGCTCTATTTGATCACAAATACTGCGGAAGCATGGTTTGCCAGGAAGGGCTTTACCAAAATCGATCGGAGCGAAGTGCCGGCAGTGGTTTTACAGTCGAAGGAATTCAATGGGCTTTGTCCATCCAGTTCCGCTATCATGGTAAAACCATTAGCGCGATGAAAAAATACATTGCCGAAGCCGCGGGTACTTTCGGTCTTGTTTTCTGCGGCACCGGTGCCGTTATCACTGATGAACTGTTCCCTGGTACGGTAACACATGTGGGTGTTGCCATTACTTTCGGACTGGTAGTCATGGCCATGATCTATGCTTTTGGCGAATCATCAGGGGCTCACCTCAATCCGGCAGTAACCATTGCATTCAGCATTAACCGCGGGTTTCCCGTACGGCAGATTACCGCTTATATCCTGAGCCAGGGAGCAGGTGCACTATTGGCCAGCCTCCTGTTAAAATTTCTTTTTCCTGCGTCTGTACTCCTTGGCGCTACCCTTCCATCCGGGTCCGCTGCACAGTCATTTATAATGGAAGTCGTCCTTAGCTTCTTATTAATGATTGTCATTTTCCAGGTAGCAAACGGCTCGAAAGAACAAGGATTGTTTGCAGGTATTGCTATCGGTTCCGTTGTGCTGCTCGAAGCAATGTTTGCAGGCCCGGTCAGTGGCGCTTCTATGAATCCAATTCGTTCATTGGCACCGGCCCTGGTATCCGGACAACTCCAACATATTTGGATCTATCTAACTGCCCCTGTGATGGGTATGACAGGCGCATCATTTCTACATAATGCAATCAAATAATCGTATGCAACCCCTTAAGTTACTTTTTGTTTGTGTCGAAAACGCCAACCGCTCGCAGATGTCACAAGCGTTCGCGCGTATCTATGGCGGCGACCAGGTAGAAGCCTACAGCGCCGGAAGTCGCCCGAGTGGCGTCGTTAATCCAAAAGCGATCATGGCCATGAAAGAACTCGGCTATGATCTTACAACGCACGATAGCAAATCACTCGAAGAAGTAAAACAATTCGCACCCTTTGATGCCGTAGTCACCATGGGCTGTGGTGATGCCTGTCCCTGGATGCCCGCCAAACAATTCATCGACTGGCAGATCCCCGATCCCAAACACATGGAACCGGAACAGTTTAATGAGGTGAGGGATTTTATTAGTGGGAAAGTGAAGGAACTGGTGCAGCGTTTATATAAGATGTAAGATATTTTGATATAAGATATTTAGCAGCATTCCTTTTGGTGGGCGACGTTCATTCGACTACGTCTGCTGGCTGCAAGTATACCAACAGCACATACTATTGGAAACTTAGCCGTGATGCAGAACGATAGTCTTCCTACGAAGCCCATATCTTACATCAATATATCTTATATCTTAAATCTTTAGAATTAGGTAGAACTTTCGCAACTTGCTTTTATTGCTGGATAGGGAAAAGGATTGTTATAGAGCATTCGGCACAGTAGTGAG
>JAGWTK010000556.1 GCA_028876035.1 Bacteroidota bacterium | reverse complement strand
CACTCCTCAGTATCGGAACAGCGATCCTTGCGGGTTTAATCGCCGGCGCACCTGTTTGAGGTCAAAAAAGCCGCAGCGATCAAATAAGCTATTGGCCCGATACCCGGTTTTTGCTATGTTTATACGATTTTACTTTTCAACGAAACCTGCTGTTCCCAATGCACCTGCGCCAACGCCGCATCTATTATTTGTTTGCCGTTATCATTTCAGCAGGACTACCGCAATGCCTGGCCGCGCAGGCCGACACCAGTGCACGTAAAAGCCATTTTCTCGTGTTGCCGGTGATTGCACGCAGCATTGAAACCAGCTGGTCATTTGGATCGGCCGTTTCCAGCACCTTTCATGTGGGTAAAAGGGACAGTTCGATCAGAACTTCCAATATACAGGGACTGGTGCTGTATTCCCTGAAGAAGCAGTTTATTGCAGCCATTAACGGAACCATTTATTTTCCCGGGGAAAGATATATCCTGAGTCATCAGCTTTCTTACAGCAACTTTCCGGATAAGTTTTGGGGACTGGGGCGCATGGCACCCGACAGCAATGCAGAGCCCTACAGTTTTCGCCAATATTATATTTACCTGCATGGCCAAAGATCCCTTGGCGGGCGCCTGTATGCTGGCATTTTATACGAATACCAGCGCGTGATAAAGGTAGACTATGTGCCCGGCGGCCTGTTCGACAAACAACAGGTGGAGGGCAGGAATGGCTACCAAGTATCCGGACTCGGTGCCAGCTTAACCTTCGATACGCGCAACAACGCGTTCGCGCCCGACAAAGGGGTTTTCCTGCAAGGGTATTTTAATCACTTCGCCCCGATCTTCGGCTCAGATTACGAATACACGAATTATGTACTCGATATGCGCTGGTTTCTGCGTACCCACAAACGGCAGGTACTGGCGCTGCAGGGGTATATGTTCATGAACAGCGGAACCGTACCCCTCCGGAGTCTCGCTTCTTTCGGGGGCGCCAACAGCATGCGCGGCTATTATGATGGTCGCTTCCGCGACAAAGACCAGGTGGTTTTGCAAGCCGAATACCGGGTGCCCATTTATGGACGACTCGGCGCGGCAGGATTTGCAGGTATCGGCAACGTAAGTCATAACTGCGATTACTTCAGTACACAGGCTATCAAATATTCCTATGGCGCCGGTCTTCGGATCGCACTGAACAAATCGGAGAAGCTAAACCTCCGGCTGGATTATGGGATCGGTCGGGGAGGGCATTCGAAAGGCTTCTATTTCCAGCTTGGCGAAGCATTCTAACGCCCTCCGGTAAAACGCCGCGCGAGCAGAAAACAACCGTAGGACATAATGGGCGCTGCGATAATATCAATGCTGTAGTGAACATGCTGGACTAACAGCAAGGCGGCAATACAAATCACCGAAACGAGGCTGAATATTTTATCTGCCCTGCGGGGAAGGCAGAGAAAAATAATGAACACGCTGGAAGTGTGACCCGAAAAAAACAGGTCGCGCGTTATGAACTGTTTCCCGTAAAAAAGGTTGGTGAGCGGGTCAGCCAGTGGAATAAGGTCCGGTGGCGGATTGAGCGGAATCAGCCAGATAGAAATAAGCCGGGCCATTGTTACAAAAAAATAGGTCCACAGCAGCAGGATGCAGATTTTCGGTGAACCAACGGATCGGTACAATGCAAGCAGGGTGGCGCCCCAGATAAAAAGGAATACCGGCAGAGACACATTGTATACCGGTAATTGCTGCAACAGCCAGTCATTCAGCAATACACCTTCCCGTTTTTCAATGTGCATCAGAAACTGGTGAAACACCATGAGCAATCCAATCACAGCAAACCAGCCTGTCAAAAACAGCCAGCGAAACCGTTTGCCGGACCACGCCTTTTTCCACTTCAACCCTGAAGCCATCTCAGCATCCCCTGGCAATGTTTCCATCGTTAAAATAACTGAACGACCGTTCTACTAATTTAAAATTGCGGTGTATAGAGCCATGCCGGCGCACTGTGACCCAGGCCGGCATTAGCAGGCAATATTGTTCCGCTGTTAATAGTGCCATCTTACAAAAGCTTCCATCGCAGCATAGTGCGTAAGCCCCAGCTGCTCATACAATTTGGCTGTATTGCGGTTGCGCTCCTCTGCGCGCTGCCAGAATTCCCGGGCATCGGTTCCCTGGAAAGGCACTGAATCTTTTTGCGACTGGTGTATAAAAATTCCGAATCGTTTCTTCATTACCTGGTCCGGACTCATTGGAATGGCCATTTCAATCTCGCTGATGTCCCATTCCTGCCATGCGCCTTTGTACAGCCAAACCCAGCAATCTTTTACCCATGGCTCCCCGGCTGCTTTGAGCCTCCGCATACTTTCAAAGATCACATCCAGGCATACCTTGTGTGTTCCATGTGGATCGGCCAGGTCGCCCGCGCAATAAACCTGGTGCGGTTTGATTTTGCGAAGCAGCTCCATTGTAATTACAACATCCTCTTCGCCCATCGGCTTTTTTTCGATACGTCCTGTTTCGTAAAACGGAAGGTTCTGGAAATGGATGTTTTCATCTTTGATGCCTACATAGCGACAGGTGGCAGCTGCTTCACACCGGCGAATCAAACCCTTGATGGCCCTGATTTCTTTGGTGTCCATCTGGTTTGATTTTTTCGCGTGAAGGAACTCCCTGGCTTCCTGGAGAATTCCCTGCGATTTCTTGCTGTCGATCCCAAACATATCTTCAAAGCCCACGGCAAAAT
>JAGWTK010000555.1 GCA_028876035.1 Bacteroidota bacterium | reverse complement strand
GCATGACCACGAATGGACCAATACCCACCATATCAATCATGTTGATACTGGCAGCCTGGAGTAAACTGATTTCGCGCTTTACGGGGGAGGAAGACATCCGGGACGCAAAATAGTTAATATTGGTACAGAGTACCAAGTACTAAGTACCAAGACGGTCCCAACGGGTGTCAGAGGCTTTTTATCTCCAATACGCCGTTCCTGGCATCTGCTCCATAATGGGTAATGCCTTCAGATTTAGATAGCAGGGTCATTTCGTAATGGCCCGTCTGTTTATGGAATGAGGTGATATTTGGAAACGCCCTGCCATCAAAAACAATGAGGGGTGCCGGTTTAAGTAATTCGAAAGATAGTCCGCCATTGATAATACTCTTGCTGCCAGCAGATATCATGGCGTCGTCCGACTTAAGTGAAGTCAAGGCAATGATCACGCGCGTATCTTCGCTTTGCATGACAATTTTTTGTGCCGCCTGCTTGTTTTTAGTGGTAATTTCCACCACACCTTTCTTGCCCTTTTCACCGTATTTTAAAGTGGCATCCTTACCTGTGAGCACTCCGACATGATCAATCTCATCCGGCTTGACCAGTGCGTCGATATCTGATCCGGCCGGCATTTCCACACCGTCAACAACTAACAGTACGTCTTTGGGAAGCGAATTCTTTTTTGCATTCTTGGTGTGAATATCAACTACACCGTTCGTTCCTTTTTCACCATACCGGGCTTTAGCGGCCTCTCCTTTCCAAACGTTGACTGACCTAATCGAATCTGCCAGCACCTTTTTGGCCGCTTCGGGGGTTACTTCCTTTCCATCAATATAATACACAGGTTGCGGGGCAACAGGCGCTGTTTCGTCAACGGCCGGAACGGGAGTAACAACGCTTTTTTCTCCGAGGGTGGTACGCGGTGGTACCGGCGGCACGGGGGCATGCTTTTCAGCGTCTTTCTCTTTCGCAGGTTTGGCTGGCGGAGGCGGCGCACTGCGTTCGCTATCCTTCGTCGCTTTTCCGGGAGCTGGGGGCGGAGGTGGCACTTCCAACATACCATATTTCTTTTTAAAGGCATCCCTGCCTGCTGGCTTTGTGAAATCGTATTCTTCTATCGTACCATCAGCATGGGTCACCTTTACTTTATCGGTATACACACCCGTTGCTGCATCTTTGGAACGCTGCCGATCAATATTAATCTCATCGTCTTTCGCGCCTGCTTTTGCAGGTACCGTATCGGTGACCAGGCCTATGCGAACGCCCTGATGCTGCTGTTCTTTCAACAGTGCATCCAGCAGGTCGCGTGCCCGCTGCCCGTTCAAATCCTGCCGGTTCGCCACGCTTTTTGAAAGCACGGAAAAACCATCGCCGGTTTTGCTCATTCCAAAAAACTCAAATGAATACCTGTACTGGCTGTTAACCCCTTGTTCATAAAAATTACCCCAGTTCTCTGTTTGATGAATGGGTTGGTAGCCATTGTGGCTGATATCAAGTTGAAACGACAATGGCTTGTTCCCGAAGGGAATTTCGAGTTCATAATAACCATCTTTGTCGGGGTGCACCGCAACCTGCGTACCGCTGAGCGAAATGGTTGCCTCCTGCAGCGGCTTCTTCGTCTGCGCATCAATCACCATTCCGGCCAGCCAAACTGTTTTTGCGTCGCCGTGATAGCTTCGGAAAGCGAGAAGGGAAACAGCCAGTAAGGGCAAGACAAATAAAAACCTCGCGGCGTGCACGCGTGCAGACTTGATTTTGTTCATCATCACTATTCGTTTTTTTAAGCTTGAAAAATTAAAATGTCCGGCAATGGCGAATCCATCGTTGCCCGTCACTTTGAGTAGTAAATATTGATAGTCTCTCTTTTCCAATCCGCTTTGAAGCACCTGGTCATCGGCCAGGAATTCGAGGTTCTGCCGGATGGCGTGCCGGATTAACCAGGCAAAGGGATTAAACCAGTTCAGGATACAAAGCAATTCGGCCATCAGCAGATCGATTGTATGATTTTGAAGCACATGCACAAACTCATGCTGAATAATCCTTTCCAGTTCATCCTGGTTATGGGACGAAGGATTGATAAAAATCGAACGGCCAAAAGAGAAAGGCACTGCCTTCGCATCTGTTTCATACAAGGCCACCCCGTTTTCATTGCTCAGCAGGCGGCTTTTCTGGCGGAACCGACGAAGCGCCATCATTTGCAATAAAAATCGAATGAACATCACCGTTACACCCACTGAAAAGGATATCAGCAACCATTGTGCTACGGTAACTGTCTTCCACCATGGAATGCTGGCAAGACTGCGCAGCCCGCCGATTTGATCTACGGATGGGATATAAACAAAATAAGTTTCATAGCCGGCAGCATCTTGCTGAATGAGATCGCTGATATTGATGAGCGGAATAAAAAACGACAACAGCGCATAACCCAACAGGTAAAACCGGTTCCAGCGATAAAAGGTCAGGGGACGCAGCACTGCGCGATAAAACACGTACAGCACGGCGAGACTGATCGAAAACTTAATTAGATAATTCAACATATGGTCAATGTGACAAATGTGATAAATGTGATTAATGTGATAAATGCCAGCACCCCTGATGTCTTTCAAAAAAGTGAAAATGCCTCTATGATTTATCCCTCATACCCGTCTGACTACAATACGCTCCTCCATATTAACAGCGTTTCCGCATACAGAACCATGAACAAAGAACGTTGAACCAAGAACGCGCGATACGAAGCCCGGACCAAG
>JAGWTK010000554.1 GCA_028876035.1 Bacteroidota bacterium | reverse complement strand
TGTACTTGAGTCATTGACAAAAGCGGCGCAGTTCGATGAGCAAACCCAAGAGATATCGCTTCAGAATTCGGCCCGCCAGGCACAGGCCCAATTAGCGGCGCTGCGCAATAACATCGCAGAGATACCCATTCAACTGGCAGCGGCAACCGATACCTACCGTCAAAAGCTGGCGCAATACCGGGCCGGAATTATCAATATCGTAGATCTCACCAATGCAGCATTCGTGCTGTACCGATCTAAAACCGATTACGCCGAAACAATGGGCGATTGGTACCTGGGCCAGTTACAACTTGCCTATGCCAATGGCAGCCTTTACGATTTCATCAAAAACATTCAATAATACAAGCTATGGTAAAAACAGCGCTGCAAAGACCTGTTACCATCCTGGTGCTTTTCGCCGGCCTGCTTCTTTTTTCTGTAATGGCCGTGCGCAATATATCCATCGATATCTTTCCAAGGCTGCACGCCCCCACCATTTATGTGATCGAACAATATGGTGGAATGAGCGCCAAACAAATGGAAGGATTTTTCAGCACCCGCATGCAGGACCAGTTTCTTTATGTAAACGGAATAAAAAACATCGAAAGCAAAAACATCCAGGGACTCACTTTACTTAAACTGAGTTTTTTTGAGAATACCGATATGGCGGAAGCGACCGCGCAGGTGGCCTTACAATCCAACCGTGTACTCGCATTTCTTCCACCCGGTTCACTGCCGCCAACGGTTATCCGCTTCGACGCTTCCTCATTGCCGGTGGGTGAAATCGTTTTTAGCAGTCCAACCCGTTCGCTTGCTGAAATGTTCGACCTCGCGCTCACACGCGTGCGCCCGCTTTTCGCTACCGTACCAGGTTTATCGGCAGCACCGGCCTTTGGTTCCAACGCACGTACCGTAGTCATCAATGTGGATCCCCAGAAACTGAGTACCTATAATATCAGTGCCGACGAAGTAGCAGAGGCCATTGCCAAAAACAATACCATCACGCCCTCGGGAAACCTGCGCGTAGACAGCACGATGTTCGTTACATCGCTCAACTCACTCGAAGAAAAAGTAAAAGATTTTGAAAACATCGTTGTCAAAAGCAATGGCACCACCAATATCTCCGTAAGCGATATCGCGAAGGTGGCAGACGGGGCCGACGTAACGGTAGACTATGCACTCGTTAATGGCAAGCGTTCTGTTTATATTCCGGTGGTAAAAACAGCAGATGCTTCCACCTGGGATGTGGTACAAAACTTACGGCAAAAAATACCCGAAATGCAACGCCTGCTTCCGTCGGACGTACACATCAGTTACGAATTTGACCAGAGCGTATTCGTGATGAATTCTGCCAAAAGCCTGATGACCGAAGGTATACTGGGTGCAGTGCTCACCGGGCTGATGGTGCTCCTGTTCCTGCGCGACTGGCGTAGTAGCCTCGTGGTGATCATTACCATTCCGGTAGCGGTATTGAGTGCTGTATTCCTGCTGAAGATGGCTGGTCAAACGATCAATATCATGACACTGAGCGGACTCGCTCTTGCCATCGGCATCCTGGTGGACCAGGCCACGGTCACCATTGAAAATATCCACCAGCACCTTGAAATGGGTAAGAATAAGCGCCTTGCCATCCTGGATGCGTGTAAGGAAATTTCGTTCCCGCTTTTGCTCATCCTGTTGTGTATCCTGGCGGTATTTGCGCCCGCTTTCGTTATGGAAGGTGTACCTAAGGCAATGTTTCTTCCGCTCTCCCTGTCGATTGCTTTCGCGATGGTAGTGTCGTATATCGCCGCACAAACACTCGTACCAGTTATCAGCAACTGGCTATTGAAAGCAGAAATGTTCCAGTACAAGCACCAGGGACAACATGCACACGCTGGCCTTGCGCTGGATGAGGAAGAGCGCGATGAAGTAGCGCTGCACAATAAATCTGATACGGAGCATCCCGACGAGAATTCGTTTTTCCAGCGGCTGAAGCTTCGGCTGGCCAATTGGCTGAACAAGTGGATGCCCCGGCGGAAACCGGTGGTACTGGCCTACCTCGTATTGAGCATCGCTGCGGCCGGCCTTTGTTTTGTGATCATCGGAAAAGATCTGTTGCCAAAAACCAACAATGGCCAATTGCAACTGCGCCTGCGTGAACCAGACGGTACCAGGCTGGAAGTAACAGAACGTACGACCCGCTCGGTGCTGGCCCTGATTGATTCGATCACCGGTGAACACATCGCGATCAGCTCGGCCTACGTGGGGTTGGTGCCCAGTAATTTTGGAACCAGCAACCTCTATATTTTTAACAGCGGCACCCACGAATCCCTCATACAGCTCAACCTGGAAGAAGGATATAAAGTGAAGATGGAAGATCTGCGTGAAAAAATCCGGGATGCCATCGGGAAGCATTATCCGAATCTGAAAATTTCATTCGAGCCAATCGAACTCACGGAAAAAATCATGGCACAGGGTGCTTCTACACCTATCGAAGTTCGTATTGCAGGCAAAAACATGGGCGATATTCAATCTTATGCAGCGAAGTTGCTCGCCAACATGCGGCAAATTGATTTTCTGCGGGATGTTCAGATTGCACAGCCACTGCATTTCCCGGTAGTGAATATTAACATAGACAGGCAAAAGCTTTCGATGATGGGGCTATCGGTCGACAATGTGGCGCGCAGCATTACGGCGAGTACCTCTTCCAGCCGTTATACGATCAAAAATTTCTGGCTGGATGACCGTACCTCTTATACCTACCAAACCCAGGTACAG
>JAGWTK010000553.1 GCA_028876035.1 Bacteroidota bacterium | reverse complement strand
TGCCAATGTAGCGTTCTCTAATGGCAGCTTGCTGGCAGGTTTTATCGACCGCGTGATGAAGCAACAGCCCTTGTCCTGCCCAGCCGACGTAAAACGTTTCTTTGTTTCGCCCGATGAGTCGGGTGAACTCTGTCTGCTGGCCTGCGTGCTGGGCAAGAGCGGCGAGATATTTTTTCCGAAGCTGGCTGAAGAAGCCATGGTCAATTTTGCCGACATCGTTGCACCCTTTCTCCGGCAGATGGGTTTTGAACCAGCTGTCTGTGCTACGGAACAAGAAGCCCGCGAAAAAGCAACCGCTCTTTCCGGAAATAAATACCCGGTGTACTTCTTTGAAAGCAATACCTCCGGCGAAAAACTGTACGAAGAATTTTATACAGAGAAAGAAACGCTCGATCTCGATCGGTTCAAGGAACTTGGCGTTATCATGAACGCAGAACGTCGCGAAAAGGAAGACCTGGACCGCATCATAACCGACCTGAAAACGATTTTCGACGCCGGCGTTGGAAAGGATGGAATCGTACAAGTGCTGAATAAACTGTTGCCAGACTTTCAACATATTGAAACCGGCCTCAACCTCGACCAAAAGATGTAAACTATGTACCGCCACGTAAAACGATTCTTTGATATCCTGGTTTCGCTGATAGTGCTCCTGTTGCTGTCGCCGCTGCTCCTGCCTATCGCGCTGATACTTCGTTTAACCGGCGAGGGCTATGTATTTTACTACCAAAAACGCCGCGGCTATAAAAACCAGTATTTCGATATCATCAAGTTTGCAACCATGCTCAAGAATAGTCCGAACATGGGCGCCGGACTGATTACGCTTCGTAATGATCCACGCTTGTTACCGATGGGTAAGTTCCTCCGGAAATCAAAAATCAATGAGCTGCCACAGATACTGAATGTGCTCAAAGGCGATATGAGTTTGGTGGGGCCGCGTCCGCTGGTCGACAAAGCGTTTGATGCCTATCCCGAAGAGATGCGATTTCAGGTGTATGACAGTGTTCCCGGAATTACGGGCATCGGGTCGGTTTTTTTCCGGGATGAAGAGGCCCTGATTTCCGCAGCCTCAATGCCTCCACATGAATTCTACCGGCAATACATTTCACCTTACAAGGGCAGCCTGGAATTATGGTATAACCGAAACAAAAGTTTTCGTGTAGATGCGTTGATTTTATTTTCAACAGTATGGGCGATCCTGTTTCCTTCTACCAAAATCATCAACCGCTTCTTCCCCGACCTCCCGCAATGGCAAACGCCCGCTGCCATTTCCGCCTGATGTTTGAAGAACTGACGGAGCAATGTCCGTCATACAACCATTATGTTCTCAATCTTTAAAAGAAAATATCCATCGCAGCCGATCGACTTTAGCGGATTGGGAACCGACATGCATTCGCACCTCCTGCCGGGTATCGACGATGGTGCGGCGGATCCTGCTATGACTTCAATACTGAAGGGTGGCCTGGAAGAACTTGGATTTAGTGCTTTTATTACAACGCCCCACATCATGTGGGATCTTTACCGGAACACGCCAGAAACCATTGCTGGGGCCAAAGAAGCGGCGGCAGCATCTTGCACTGTCGACAATTTGAAAACGGCGGCAGAATATTTTCTCGACGAACATTTTGAAGAACGGCTTCGCAAGGAGGAGCAGCTGCTGACATTGCAGGATAACCGCGTTTTGGTAGAATTTTCTTTTGTGGCTGCTCCGTTTGATCTTAAGAACCAGCTTTTTCAATTACAGATCAAGGGTTACCAGCCAGTGCTGGCCCACCCGGAAAGATATGCATACTTCGCAGGCAATAAAACGGTGTACAATGAACTGCGCAGCATGGGCTGCCTCCTGCAACTCAATTTGCTTTCGCTGACTGGTTACTACGGCAACGAGGTACACGAACTGGCGATGTGGCTGGTGAACAAAGGAATGATCGATTTTGCCGGAACAGATTTACACCATGTCAAACACCTCGAAACCCTGCGCAAAAGCCGGCAACTGCGCGAGCTCCTGCACATATTGATGGAAAAGAATCAGCTCTTGAATCAGACATTGAAGGTCGGGTAGAGCTTTTATAATATTATTATTCAATTACTTAAAGCCGGGTTTCCCGGCTTTTTTAATATCTCACCACAATTTGTTTAAATTACCTGCTGGAAGACCTAAACATTATTGAAGCCGGTTTGTTGATGTTTGTATGAACGCGTTTACCATAAAAGACCTGCAGAATCTCTCGGGCATCAAAGCCCATACTATCCGTATTTGGGAGCAACGCTATTCTTTTATCAAACCGCAGCGAACGCAAACCAATATCCGCTATTATAGCAATGATGAATTGAAGAAAATCCTCAACATCTCCCTGCTGAATAAATACGGGTACAAGATTTCGCACATCAACAAAATGGATGATACCGAAATCAGGCAAAAAATATTTTCGTTGTCCGGCGCCGAAGCGCAGCAGGAACGTATGGTCAATGAGCTTATCCAACACATGGTTGACATGAACATGGAAAGCTTCGAAGCCGTGATGGACGGATTTATTCAAAGCAGGGGATTCGATAAAACCATCACGCATATCATTTTTCCCTTTCTCGAGCGTATTGGCATCCTCTGGGTCACCAATCATATCAATCCGGCACAGGAACACCTGGTTACGAATATCATCCGTCAGAAACTTATTGCGGGAATCGAAAGTTCAGTCACCCATCTGACCACCGGCAAAACCGTGCTGTTATTTTTACCGGAGGGC
>JAGWTK010000552.1 GCA_028876035.1 Bacteroidota bacterium | reverse complement strand
ACCAGGTTTGATATCGAGCGTGTCCCATATGGCCGATTTTCCATCCTTGCAGCCACGGTATTCATCTTCCCATTGATGGTCATGGTCATCATCGTCGATTTTTGCAGCAGTGTCAACTTTTACGGCTACCTGCCTGATATCAATGAGCACCTTTGTAAAGGGAATCGGATCGTCCATCATGTAGATGGATAAGTTGTTCTGACCGGTGGTATTCGCGTTGCTACCGGAATTCTCTTTGCTGCACGCAACAAAGAGTACGCAGGACAAACTAAGAAGGGAAGCGGCCAGCAGCCACTTGTTGGTTGTTTTCATAACTGTAAAATTTTTGAGTATCGTTGCTGCAGACCTTCCAAATCAAGAACTGTTCCAGCTTAGGTTAACAGGTTCCTGCCTGAACGGTTGCCATCATAGATACGCCATAATTAAGAAAGGGTTGGGGCGAAGGCAGCTTTCACAAACGTTTAACGGGTGTTAATTTCCATGCCATTGAGTTTCATCGTTTGGGACCCGAAAAAATACTTGGAAAAATACGGGCGGGCGACTACCTTTGCACCAGTTCTTTATTTCCTTATCAAGAAAGGCAGAGGGATATGGCCCGATGAAGCCTTGGCAACCGTCAAACCACTGGTTTGAGAAGGTGCTAATTCCAGCCCCGCACGCGCGGGGAAAGATAAGTCAGATTACAGCTCATTTATACACTTTACATAATTGATAGCTCATCTGATTTGGATGGGCTTTTTTTATGCCTGTACTTTTCCTTTCCTGGTAACCAGTTCGGCTCACGATAACAATCAGAAAACGGATTTGGTCGTTTGGATAAAAGTCTATTAGATTTGTAGGATAATAATTTGTATGTCCGCCCAGCTCCTCCCCGGATATCATTTCTGTTGTGCATCGTGTTGTTGCCACTAGCAGCAATACCCGTTCCCGTTTGTCGAACTATTTTTTAAAACTTTAAAATTTTATGCCATGAGCCATCGTTTTGAAACGCTGCAACTGCATGCCGGTCAGCAAATTGATCCTACCACTAAATCCAGAGCAGTACCGCTATACCAAACCACATCCTATGCGTTCGATAATGCCGAACATGCTGCCAACCTGTTTGAGCTGAAAGCATTTGGTAATATCTACACGCGGATTATGAATCCCACCACGGATGTGTTTGAACAGCGGATTGCAGCACTGGAAGGGGGCGTTGCAGCCCTGGCAACAGCGAGCGGACAAGCGGCGCAGTTCCTGGCTTTGAACAATATTCTCCAGGCTGGCGACAACTTTGTGACAACATCTTATTTGTATGGTGGTACCTATAACCAGTTTAAGGTGGCTTTTAAAAGACTGGGTATCGAGGCACGTTTTGCCAATGGCGACGACGCAGAAAGTTTTGTAAAACATATCGACAAAAACACCAAAGCGATCTATCTCGAAACTATCGGTAACCCGCGTTTAAATATTCCCGACTTCCAAAAATTCGCTGAGCTTGCTAAAGAATATGATTTGCCACTGATCGTTGACAACACGTTTGGCGCGGGTGGATATCTTTTCCGCCCGATCGAATGGGGCGCGAATATCGTTGTTGAATCGGCCACCAAATGGATCGGCGGCCATGGCACCAGCATCGGTGGCGTGATTGTAGATGCGGGTAATTACAATTGGGGTAACGGGAAATTTCCTCAGTTCACGGAACCCAGCGAAGGTTATCATGGGCTGAAATTCTGGGAGGTTTTCGGCGAAGGCAATCCACTGGGACTACCCAATATCGCTTTTGCTATTCGTGCGCGGGTAGAAGGGCTTCGCGATTTCGGCGCTTCGCAAGCTCCGTTCAATTCATTCTTATTGTTGCAGGGATTGGAAACGCTTAGTCTGCGCGTGCAAAGGCATGTAGACAATGCGTTGGTACTCGCACAATGGCTCGAAAAACATCCGCAGGTTGATTTTGTTACCTACCCGGGATTGGCTTCAAGTCCATATAACAACCTCGCTAAAAAATACCTGCCCAATGGTTTCGGTGGTGTGTTGAACTTTGGCGTAAAGGGAGGCAAAGCAAACGCCAGCAAATTCATCGACGCACTGAAACTGGTGAGCCATCTTGCCAATGTGGGCGATGCAAAAACACTGGCCATTCATCCGGCCTCTACTACCCACGAACAATTGAGCGAAGCAGAGCAGAAAGCAGCCGGTGTAGAACCCAACCAGGTGCGCATCAGCGTGGGCATCGAACACATCGACGATATTAAAGCAGATTTTGAGCAGGCCTTTGAGAAAGTGTTTGCCAAAACTTTGGTTGGCTAATCATCGATTACCGGGAACGATAAATAAAAAGGCAATTTTGTCATACCAGCTATTTTCTGTTGAAACGCCATTGACACTCGAATCCGGACGGGTTTTACCCCGTTACGATCTCGCGTACACCAGCTATGGTACTTTGAATGCGGCCGCCGATAATGCGGTGTGGATATTCCATGCGCTTACTGCAAACAGCGATTGTGTCGACTGGTGGGATGGACTGGTGGGCGCTGGAAAATTGTTTGATCCTTCCCGGTACTTTATCGTTTGCGTAAACATGCCGGGTAGTTGTTATGGAAGCATAGGTCCGCTTACTGCCGACCCGGAGAAAGAACAACCTTACTACCACGATTTTCCTTTTTTTACCACCCGCGATATGATCCGCAGTTACCAGCCCCTGCGAGTTGCGCTGGGAATACAAAGCATTTATGCAGGTATCGGCGGATCGATGGGCGGACAGCAACTTCTTGAA
>JAGWTK010000551.1 GCA_028876035.1 Bacteroidota bacterium | reverse complement strand
TGTATATATTAATTGAAAACTATACCACCTTCCCGTTGAAAAGTATACCACTTATTGAAGTTAAACCAGTTGCTTTGCAAATACAACAGCAACACAAAAACGATGATAAACATGGATACAAAACAAGAGATTATCAGACGGTACTTCCGGGAGTATGATTCCATCAGGAAGATATCGAGAGACTTACGAATCAACCGGATGACTGTTAAGAAGTATCTTGCAGATTATTTACAGGCAGAACAGGCTTCTGCCACGGGGACAGATGATCAGGCCCTGCAAGAATACCTGAGCAGTCCACCCCGATATGATACCAAAGCCAGGGGTCGTCGCAAGCTGACCACCGAGATCGAGAATCTGATCCTTGGGCAGTTGGAAGAAAACAGGCGCAAGCGTCAAGAAGGATTACGCAAACA
The DNA here is from genome assembly GCA_028876035.1 of Bacteroidota bacterium. Classification (GTDB taxonomy): domain Bacteria; phylum Bacteroidota; class Bacteroidia; order Chitinophagales; family Chitinophagaceae; genus JACMLD01. The sequence goes on along the minus strand of JAGWTK010000551.1, from coordinate 2,360 downwards.
GATCAAGCGCAAGATAGACATTTGGGAGTACGTGGTGAGCCATGGTCATCAAATCGGTTACACCACCGTTTGCAATTACATTCGTGAACAAGAGTTGCAAAAGTGTGAAGCCTTCATAAAGCAAATCTATTTGGCAGGAGAGGAATGCGAGTTCGATTGGGCGGAGGTAAAGCTGATCATTGCCGGGGTTCGCAAGCGGTTATATCTGGCGGTGTTCACTTCAGCCTACAGTAATTATCGTTATTGTCGGTTGTATCAACGTCAGGACACCCTGGCGTTCCTGGAGTCCCATAATGATTTTTTTGCACATATCGGAGGGGTTTACCAGGAGATGGTCTATGATAATATGCGAATAGCGATAAAGGATTTTGTTGGTCGAAACGAAAAGGCGCCCACCGATGCTCTGGTAGCTCTTTCAGGCTGGTTTGGTTTTTGCTGGCGATTTTGTAACGTTCGCAGAGGCAATGAGAAAGGGCATGTTGAACGAAGTGTTGAATTTGTTCGTCGTAAGGCATTCAGCCATTTCGATAGCTTCGATACATTGGATCATGCTCAGGCGCATCTGCAAGACACCAATGATCATCTTAACGGGTTATGTAGTAGTACAGGCAAAATACCAATGGAGGAGTTTCTGAAAGAGCAAAAAAGTCTTTGGAAGTATCCTGGGCCGATGGAATGCTTCTTAACGCATGAACTGAAAGTGGATAAATATGCCACGATTTGTTTTGGCACCAACCGCTATTCTGTTCCGGATCACCTTGTAGGGCGCATGGTCGAGGTAAAGGTTTATGCCAACGAACTGAAAGTGTATTACAACCATTTGCTGATTTGCCGTCATGACCGTTCGTATGGGCTACATCAGTGGATCATTCAAATCGATCATTATCTGAAGACCCTTTCACGAAAGCCTGGGGCTCTTCATGGCTCGGTAGCTCTTCACCAAGCTCCACAAGTCATACAGGCTGTATATACGCAGTGGTTTATTCACCAGCCAAGGGATTTTATTGATTTGCTGCAGTTTTGCCGGCAGCATCAAATATCCCACCAGCGGTTATTGGATACGGCCCAGCATGTAAGCTTCATTTGTCCGGGCCAGGTAACCGGGGAAAAGATCATGGCTCTGCTGGGTAATCACTCTTGGCCTGTATGCCTGCCACCGCAGGATCACCCGGTTGATGAGATCGAACATTTTGCCAACCGGCAACTGGAACAAATTAACGGATTGGTCAACTCAAAGATGGAGGATGTGGTATGAGTGCCCGGGAACTAAAACAACAAATCGAACAGTTATCCAAAGAACTGCGACTTCCTGTATTCCGGCGAGAATTTATCACAACGGCCGTGGAAGCTGCCAAGGAAAAACTTTCCTATGAGGAATATCTTTTAAGATTGATGGAGCAGGAATATTCAGTCCGCATCCAGAACCGTCGCAAAGCTCAACTGCGTCAGGCAGGCTTTGTCCAATACAAATACCTGCATGACCTTTCCCTGGAAGATCTTCCTGAAGATGCAGCTTCTAAGCTGGGTGTTCTGGAACGGCTGGATTTTATCAACTCTGGTCAGAACATCATCCTGTCGGGCAATCCTGGTACCGGAAAAACACACCTGGCTACAGCGCTGGGCATACTGGCCTGTCAGCAAGGGTACAAGGTGTTGTTCACCACCGTTGCGCGTCTGTTGACCCAAATCAGGGAGAGCCGTTCTCAAAAATTGCTGCGAGCCCTTGAAAACCGATTTGAAAAGTTCGACCTGGTGATCTGTGATGAGTTCGGATATATCTCTTTTGACAAGGAAGGGGCGGAACTGTTGTTCAGCCACCTGTCGCTACGCTGTGGGCGTAAATCCACAATCATAACCACTAACCTGTCGTTTGACCGCTGGAAGGAGATTTTTGGCGATCCGGTTTTGACGGCGGCCATGGTCGATCGCCTGACTCATCGTGCCTATATTGTCAACATGAACGGACAATCCTTCCGGGTGAAAGAAACCAGGCAAATGATGGAAAAATAAGGCGCCAATCCAGAGTTACTAACAAATTAACAGCTATGAACAAAGAGAAAAAAGAAGCAAAAAAGAGAAAAAGCTTGATCCGAGGATAACTCCTCGAGTTATCTCCCGTCTCAAGCTTGTCAGTAAACAGTTCTTTTATTTATTTATTTATTTTTGTCAAGTGGTGTTCTTTCTTAACTGAAATAGTGGTATACTTTTCAATTGAAATTTACAGTTGTATGCGCAAAAATAAAATAACCCTCTACCCGCATATTCTGTGTAAAATATATTGTGTCGTTATGTCCTGAGTTATAATCAGAAGTAACCCACTTTCCAATAATTGATTTTTCGGACTTTCCGCCTTCCTTTTC
>JAGWTK010000064.1 GCA_028876035.1 Bacteroidota bacterium | reverse complement strand
GATTGAGCATTACTGTTATGATGCAAAAGAGGGTTATTATTTCGACTACCAGTTTGTTCAGCAGAAAAAAAGCATGCAACCAACACTGGCGGGTGCGTACGCCCTGTTCTTCGGTGTTTGTGCGCCCGAGAACGCTGCCAGGGTAGCCAGCTTCATTGAAACCCATTTTTTGCATCCCGGAGGCGTTGTCACTACGCTTGTGAAGAGTGGGCAGCAATGGGATGCACCCAACGGTTGGGCACCCCTCCAGTGGATCACCTATAAAGGATTGCAGGATTATGGCTTCGATACTATCGCCCGGAAACTGCGCAATAACTGGATGCAGGTAAATGAACATGTTTATGCTGCCAGCGGAAAAATGATGGAAAAATACAATGTGATGGACACGGGCGCTGTAGCGGGCGGCGGCGAATATCCCAACCAGGATGGTTTCGGCTGGACAAATGGCGTATACCTGCGCTTGCAGCAGGAGCAGCAGAACGACATAATTACAGGGCAGAAAATTGGTGCGTAAATTGATTTATCCTGGTTAAACCAGATAAGTCAATGAACAAACAACAACCTTCTCTCGTGTTTTGCATTATCATGGATATCCTTGGATATGCCACGTATGCTGTGCCGGGTTTGGGTGAGCTGGGCGATATTGCATTTGCGCCCATATCTGCCATCATCTTCTATTTTATGTTTGGAAACTGGAAAGGCGCGGTTTTTAATTTCGCGGAAGAGCTTTTACCAGGTACTGACTTTATCCCAACATTCACCATTGCCTGGTGTATCCGTTATTTCAGCAGTAAAAAAACAGCTGCGCTAAGCAAACCCGTATAAACCGGATCAGGGGCTGACCGCAAGCGCGCCATTTGCGGTTCTCTCTTTATCGTACACGGTAAGGATGATCTCCCATTGCGTTTGCCGGTGATAGAGCACCAGGTCGATGTTGAGCTTTTGTGCAATGCCCGAGGGTGGCAACATGTCGAACTGGATGGTGGTCCACAATTTGTCCTGCGAAGGACGAACGAAAAGCCCGTTTACGATGACCGGCTTTTCATCTACTGGTTTGATGATGGTATTGCGGATTTGATTGAACAGGGTTTCGAACTTCGCGCTCGCAGTGCCGAAATTATCATTGGCAAACAACACCGACTGCCAGCAATGTGCAGGCTTTTCTTTTTGTGTGGATTCGATGATGGTAGTGGAGATGGCACCCGGAATGCTTAGGGTTGAAGCAAAACTTGGATCTGCAGCAGCAGGCAATGGCTTTCCTTTAATACCGGCGAACTGGGTACTGTATTCCTGTACCACTTTCTCCAGTATAAAATTCGTTTGGTTGCTGAACACACCCTGCGAATAGCCCGTAATAGCCAAACACAGCGCAAGACAGAACAGCCATGCGTTTTTCATAAGTTGGATTTGTACCAACAATATACTCCCGACGGGCCTGTTAAGAAATAGAAAAAATACGGGGTAGATATACCGGCATACAATATTCTACGTAGAAATGCGTTAACTTCAGGTTGTCCATAAACCAATCAAAGCCAATACCATGCAAAAATCCAGAATGTATTACGACGTACACAGCACCCGTGTTCACCAACAAGTTTACCGGCCGTCTTCAAGTCTGAGCCGTTTTGCGCGCTATATTTTAAGCATTATTCTTAGCGGACGTTCTCCTATCGTGCAGCATCCTTCGTATGTACGCAGGGCGAAATAGTGTCATAACCACCCATAACGATATAGCACTTACCTCTGAAACCACATAGTATGTGCTGGGGCCCCGCTTGCGGGGCCTTTTTATTTCAACAACAATGGTAGCAGAACCTGCTTCCAGATGGCATACCCGCTGGCATTCATGTGCAGCATATCTCCTACAAACAGCGACTCCCTGGGCTGTCCGTTCGCATCCAGCATGCGGGAATAGACATCTGCAAACACCGCCTTTTTTTGCGTGGCGAGAAAGGTTTTTATCGCGGCGTTGGCTTCCTTCATTTTTGGAAACAAGCGCGCACGGCTCGGACTTGGTTTCAACGACACAAATACAACCGGCGTTTCTCCCAGCTGCCGGCGGATCATTCCAAACAATGTCTTGAATCGGCTGACCACCGTGGCAGCCGACACCGTATCGGAAGCCGCCAGATCGTTTTCACCACAGTAGATCACAATTTGCTTTGGCTGGTACGGAAAAATAATATCACCTGCATACCGGATCAGATCCGGAAGGGAAGAGCCGCCAAAACCCCGGTTGATGATCGGGTAGCCGGGAAAATAATCCTGTACATCTGTCCACTTGGTAAACGATGAGCTTCCTACAAAGAGAATCGCGTGCTTCGGAGGCGGGGTCACCGCATCGCGTTCCCTGAAGAGACGGATATCATCTGCAAACGGCGCTTGCTGCGCCATTCCGGCCAGTGTTACGCATTGAAGAAAAAGGGCAATTTTACATTTGATGAGCAAGTTCTTCAACTTCATACCTTCTCATTTTAGATTCAGCGACTAATCCACCTTAACGGTTTGCTTCCTCGCAGATACACCGTTTTCATTAACCGCTTCAATGGTGAAAAAATAAGTTTTCTGGTTGTCCATCACTTTACACCAGTATTCATTGGCACTGTGCACCATAATACAATTGTACATTTTATCCGGCGCTGTACCATAATAAATATTGTAGGCAAATGCATTGTTCACCGGGCTCCATTTAATGTAGGCGCTGCGTTTGTCTTTCTCTGTTCTCAATACAAAAAATTGCTGCACACTATCGGGCAGGGCGCCGTTGCCGTTGCCAAATACCCGCAAACCGCTGATGGCAAATTTGCCGGTGGGCATATGGATATTCTCCAGCCGGATATACCGCGCCTGTACGGCTTTATCCAGTTCAATATAATCATGCGGCACATCGGTTTGGTTATTGGATTTATCAGCTATTACCCACCATTTCTTCCCGTCCACAGAAGCAGATAGTTTGTATTGATGATACTGGCCGGGCCATTTCCCGAGGCGGTTACTGTCTACGTCCTGGTCGGCATAATTAATTTGCACTGCATGCACGGTTGACACGCTCCCCAAATCAGATTGTATCCATTCACCTTTGTTGGCGGTGGCCGCGCTCCAATATGTTTTTATGCTTTCGTCGTTGGCGAAATTGGCGGTATAACTGCCATAGGTAGACGAAACCGCGATGGGCTTGCTATAATTGAGCAGCATCCAACCAGTGAAAGCTCCGTGCTGATTCGATTTCCCAGGCAGGTAATGCGGGTAGTCGCCAAAGCTGGTATTGCAGTACATGATATCATCTTTATCAAAGCCAGCTGGCCATATACCAATTCTTCTTTCGAAATTATTTTTAACAGCCAGGATGATCGTGCTGGTATGCCAGTAGTTACCGCTGTTATCAGTGAACGTTGAACCATGTCCTGCGCCCCGCGCAAAGCCACCCAGTTTCAGGCTCAGGGGATCAGATTGCGGCGTAAAAGGTCCAAGCGGACCAGGTCCTACAATCACCCCATCAGCATAACCGCTGAACTCTGTGGCAGGCGCACCGTACTGAAAATAGTACTTGCCCTTGTGTTTGGTCATCCAGGAACCTTCGATAAAAGGATCGAGAAAAGTATTGTCCATATACTCACCAAAACGCTGCCAGCCGTAACGATCCGGCTCCAGCAGGTACATCTCTTTACGGGTGGTATAGGGTTCCATGGTTTTCCTGTTCAGCTCAACGCCGTACAAAGGATAGCGGTTGCTGCTACCGTTGTACATATAAAATCTTCCGTCATCATCTGTGAAGAATGCGGGGTCCCATCCGCCAATCGCAAAGGAGTCTACCAATGGCTTCCACTCGTTGGCCTGCGGATTTGTACTCATCCAAATCGTAAACCGGCTGGTGTAGGTAGAGCCAAACACGAGCATTGTATCGCCGATGATCCCCACAGCCGGAGCGCAAAGTTCATCATAAACACCTCCATTCCAGGGACGCAGGAATTTTTTTGCGATAAAATGCCATTGTGAAAGATCTGTACTCCACCAATAACCCCATTGATTGGTCGAAAAAAGAAAGTAGGTGCCTTTGTAATTCACAATCACCGGGTCGGCGGTCGCACGGTGTCTGCCCCATTCGCTGAAATTGGGTATGGGCGTATAACCATAATCAAGGTTGATGGGATTGCAGTAGGTTTTGGGTTGAGCAATTGCTGTAAACGAACAAAGGACAATCAAAACGAAGAGTGAAATGCGCATAATGTCTATAATCAAATAGTGTCAGTATACAATTCAGGAGATTCCTGCTTGCGCAGGAATGACGATCATTAAACTTTGATGGCGATAATCAAATCGGTCCATCGACAAGACTTACAACTTATAACTTATCACTTACAACCTGCTTTTCCTCATCTCCTCCACCGCATGCTTCACTGCCCTTGCCGTAAAAGCCATATACAAAATCGACGGGCTCTGGCTACCAGTACTGGTCATACAGGCACCATCCGTAACAAAAACATTTTTGCAGTGGTGCAGCTGGTTCCATTCGTTCAGCATCGAAGTTGTTGGATCCTTGCCCATACGCACGCCGCCCATTTCGTGAATATCTAAACCGGGTGCCTGCTTGCTGTCGCGCACGCTGATGTCTTTCACACCTGCTGCTTCCAGCATGGCCTGTCCCTGTTCAAGGAAATCCTTTACCATTTTGTCGTCGTTTTCGTCGTAGCCCACGGATGTTACCAGCAGCGGAATGCCCCATTGATCTTTTTTGTCGGTACTCAAGCGTACGTGGTTCGATGCCTTTGCAATGGTTTCACCCTGCATGTACATGTATACGCCCCAGATGCCAGGTTCCGTTAAGGATTCTTTGAACACTGCACCCACCGGAGAAGGACTATTTCGATCGCTCACTGTTTCCCTGGATGCACCGGAATACACCACATAGCCACCATAAAAATCGGTATCGCGTTTCTCTACATTGCGGAAATTCGCCATGATGCATTCGGCCGGCTTCGAAACATAATAGTATTTGTCGGTAAAGCCATCAATATAGCCGTTCATACTGCCCCGGTAGTTATGAAAGCAAATGTACTTACCCAACACGCCGCTGTCGTTCCCCAAACCATTGGGAAAGCGATTTGAGGTGGAGTTCAGTAAAATTAAATTCGTGTTCAGCGAAGAGGCATTTACAAAAATGATATTGGCAAAAAATTCCGTTGCCTGTTTACTAAGGGTATCGATTACCCTAACACCAGTCGCTTTGCCCTTTTGTTCGTCGTAAATGATGGAATGGACGACGGAATTTGGTCGAATCGTTAATAGGCCCGTCTTTTCTGCCCAGGGAAGTGTAGATGAATTGCTGCTGAAATAGCCGCCGAGCGGACAACCCCGCATACAACGATTGCGGTTCATGCATTGCGAGCGGCCCTGTTGCGTATGGATGGCCTGTGCTTGCGTAACATGTGCCCATCTGCCCGACACATAATGCCGGTTGAATTTTTGTTTGATAACCTGTTGCAGGTGCTGCTCTACGCAATTGAGTTCATAGGCGGGGAGAAATTCACCATCGGGCATGGACGGAATACCATCTTTGCTGCCGCAAACTCCAATGAATTTCTCAACATAACTGTACCAGTCCTTCATGTCATTGTAACCGATGGGGAAAGACTGTCCATATCCATAGCGTTCCGGTGCAGTAAAATCAAATTCGCTCCATCGTGCACAGGCTCTTCCCCAGGTGAGCGACTTGCCGCCTACCTGGTAACCGCGTATCCAGTCGAATGGCTTTTCCTGCACATAAGGATGATCGGCATCCTTTACAAAAAAATGTTCGGTGTCTTCACCATACCCGGCTGCTTTACTGATGAGCGGATTTGCACTGAGTGTTTTGGTAGGAACCTGCCCGCGGTGTGGCATCTCCCAGCGATCCAGGTTGGCCGTCGTATAATCTTTAATATGCTTTACGTCCCGTCCGCGTTCCAGCACTAATGTCTTCAACCCATGTTCGCACAGCTCCTTGGCGGCCCAGCCACCGCTGATACCACTGCCTATAACGATGGCATCATAACGGTTATCCCTGTTTGTATTGATGTTCAGGCTGGTTCCGGTTGTATCTCCCATATTATCGCTTTATCGGTTAGCAAAAAATTTTCGATCCAAACTCCAGGTGCTGCCGCCGGAAAATAAAAACAACACACCCATCAGTGCAAACATAAACGGATGCTGGTCTTCGTACCAGATCTTCCCTGTTCCTACGAAGAATGCGATGTACAGCATCGTAACAATGAGTATCAATGCCGCAATGCGTGTCAACAAGCCCAGCAGCAAAAGCAAGCCTGCTACAAACTCCGCTCCTTTTCCCATGTATACCAAAACAGTCCCGAATTGAGTTCCTTTAAACTTATCCCAGTTCGCGTATTCCTCCATCGTTGCAGCATCGAACACTTCTTTGCCGTGGTAAATCAGGAATATCCCGGTGATGATCCGCAATACGGCGATGCATTGGGTCTCATAAAAAGGATTTGGGGTTAAAAGCTTATTCATACTTTTTGATTGATGTCTTTGTTGGGGTATGAGGTATGAGGTAAGGGGTAAGGACCGACCGAGAAAAAAAGCAAGACACTGCACATAAGAACCTTAAACTTTAAACTCTTAAACCTTTACACTTCTTCACAACATCGGGAACGGGAACCTCGACTGCAAAACAATCTTCTTCCCGGAAGACGACGACGCCCTCGCTGCCTCAATAATCTCGAGCACATGCAGTGCATGTTCTACATTGATGCGGGGTTCTGCTTGTTGTACCAGCGATTCGCTAATCTTTGTTGCTCCTTCCTGCCATTGGTAACCTTCCGCGCTCTCCTGGTATAATTTGGCAGGCTCAGTCCATTAGTTGTCGAGGTAAACCCCCAGCGGTTCCCAGTCATATCCAATCAAACGCATATTGCCGTAATCGCCGAAAATCTGGATTGAATGAAGTGTTTGTCCTTTTGCCTCATGGCCGTGCGGATCAAAATAATTGAAGCCACACATAATATGGGAAATGGCCCCTTTTTCGTGCTCCAGCAAAATATGTGCATTGTCTTCTGCTTCCACCTTCACTTTTCCTTTATCGTCCACGGTTCTTTCCGGGTTCACAATACTGGTCATGGCCATCACCGATTTTGCCGGACCCAATAAACCGGTTAGGGTAGCAATATTATATACGCCCAAATCGGGCATGCTTCCTCCTCCTTTCTCATAGAAGAAGGCGCTCCAGGTGGGCCCGGTGTGACCATACTGGCCATGTGCACTCGCGACGCGTCCGAGTTTTCCGGCCTGCAGGGTCTTACTCATAAAAGCGAACTGCGGACTATTCACCACGGCGGGCGCACCCCACAAACGCAGCTTTTTACTGCTTGCTAAATCCAACAATGCCTTTCCTTCTGCATAGGAGTTGGCCATCGGCTTTTCACTCCACACGTGTTTGCCCGCCTGCAATGCCTTTTTATTGAGCATGCCATGTGCCTGCATATCGGTGATGGTCACCAATAAATCGAACGGAACCCCTTGTAACATGGCGTCGATATCGGGATAGGTGGCCGCGGTGAGGTTGTATTGCTTTTTCTGTGCGAGTGCCCGATCGTATTTGATATCACAAAGACTAACGATTTCGACGAGGGACGAGGTCTGCAAGTGAGGAATATAACGGTTGCTCACGCTGCCGCAGCCGATGATACCCACGCGAAGTTTGGCTGGTGAAACGGTCGAAGCAAACGATTCCAGCGAGCCAAGCAAGGTAGCAGCCCCGGCTATGGCTGTATATTGAAGGAATTTCTTACGGGAGAGATCTTCTTGCATATGGCAATCTTTAATCGTTCGTGCAATCAATGTGTGAAATAGGGACTGCTGAACCCCAATCTTTGCAATCCGCGTTGTATGTCCGGTATGTTCATAAACAGTTTCCAGAGTAAACCCGTCCTGTAATTCTCCAGCATTACTACGATGGGTCCCTGGTCGATCGCCAGATGCGATTGTGCATACCAGTTATGTTCAATGCTGAAGCCATCGGTAAAACCATACCTGCTCCAGATCTTACTGCCGAGGCCATAATAAAAATAACGCATTGCCGCCATACTTTCTGCTGGTGTGTAGGGCATAGAAGCGATGGCCGCTGTGGGTTGTATCACGCCGCGATCGTTCTCCGGGCTATGGGCTACATAACCTTTATAACTGTCTCCGGCAGTCAGTCCCCAGCAATTTTCACTATAACCTTTGTAATGATGCGGATTTTCGATACAATAAGCACGGTTGATCAAAGTATGGTTTCGGCCCTGTTCAAAGTAATCATTACCGAGTGAATCAGTGAGTCCGCGCGGGTCGATGCCCTGGAAGGTATACTGCTCAAAAAAGAGCGGGCCTCCTTTGTCCTTATCATAGTTGCCCAATGGTAAACGATATCCATAATAGGTATTGCCGTTCTTAAATCCCTGGCTACCGGCCCAACTTCCGTCATACACTGATTTTGAAATGGGGTGCGTGGGTGAAGACGCGGCCATGATATAGGTAATCAAACATTCATTCCAACCCCAAACCGGAAAGTTCATATCGAAATCGTTGTTCGGACTCCAGTGCCAGTACAATGTATGCTCTCCCTTTGTATGCCAGTTCTAGTTGGCAGCGCCCCACATTTGATCAACCCGTTTGCGTAGGTATTGCTCGCGCGGCGTGTTGCCATTGAAGTATTCGCGTGCACAGAGAAAACCCATCAGCAGGTAAGATGTTTCCACGATATCGGCACCATCATCCAGTCGATCGAATTTGATGGTTTTGCCAGTCCTCCCGTTCATAAAATGCGGGTAGATGCCATGGTAACAATCGGCATTGATCAGAAAATCAGCAATCTTGATCAGTCTTCGTACCGCGGTATCTCTTCCAATCCAACCCCGCTGTACGGCTACAATGGTGGCCATAATCCCGAATCCGGTGCCGCCAATGGCGCCGGCATCCGGACCAAAATCTGTCCTGCTAAAATTGGGTTCGTCCCAGGCTTCGTTGATATAGTCCCAATAGTGTTCTGCCTTCACCGTATTGCTGCGTTCCAAGGCGAGTCCGCTTACGGGGTGTGCGCCGTGCCAGAAGAAACGAAAGGTTTGCCGCTGCACCAATTCCATCAATGCAGAGTCACTGAGATTGGCCAAGACGCCAACGGGAGCAATAGAGTCGGGATAAAGGTGCGGCTGTTTCTTTACCTGCGCTGTCAAAACCGCAGGTAAGAATGCTGTACACAATACAATGACAAGTCGTGATGACATATGGCTGCGTTTATGGGCGGGCATAGGGATTTTGAAAATCGAGTTTCTTCAATCCACGCTGTATTTCCGGACAGCTCATAAATAATTTCCACAACAGGCCGGTGCGATAATTCTCGATCATCGAAATAACAGGACCTTCATCGATGGCGAGATAACTTTTCGCATACCAGTTCTTTGTTTCGTTGAACGCATCCACAAAACCGTATTGTCCCCAGATTTTATCACCGAGATCAAAATAAAAATGCCTGAGTGCTTTCATGGAGTATTCGGGAGCATAAGGAAAAGCGGATAAAGCGGCGGTGGGTGTAATGGTTCCTTCGTCATTGGTGGGTGAAAAAGCATTGTAGCCATTGTAGGTATCCGATGCAGTCAGCCCCCAGCAGTTCTCTCCATAGCCAGCAAATTTCTTTGGGTTATCGATGCAATAAGCCCGGTTAATAAGGGTATGGTGTGTATTCTGCTCCCAGTAATCGGCGTAACGATCTTTCAATCCGCGCGGATCCAGGCCTAAAAAAGAGTATTGAGAAAAAAACAGCGGGCCGCCGTAGTCAAATCCTAACGGTAACTTATAACCGTAAAATGTTTTTCCATTGAGGAAGAAATTGCTTTGGGCCCAGCCGCGATGGTATACTGCCGCACTCACCGGGTAATTATCACCGCTGGCTGCCAGCACATACATGATCAGGCACTCATTGAAGCCCCGCACCGGAAAATTCATCGCCCAGCCATTGTTGGGACTCCAGTGCCAGAACAATACTTCCTGTTCATGGGTGTACCAACTCCATTCAATGCCTTCCCATAACCATTGAATGCGTTGTCGAAGTTCCCGTTCAACCGGGTTGTCGGCATTGAAATACTGGCGCGCACACAACAATCCCTGGAAAAGGTAGGATGTCTCTACCAGGTCGCCGCCATCGTCTTTGCGGCTAAAGGGAATGGTTTTGCCAGTTGCCCCATCCATCCAATGGGGAAATGCCCCGTGATAGGAATTTGCTTTTAGCAGGAAATTGACCATTTTCAGCAGGAACCTGGCCGCGGTATCACGCGTGATCCATTGCCGTTCGCTGGCTACGATCACCGCCATCACACCAAAGCCGGTGCCGCCGGTGGTACAGGTTTCATCGCCATAGCCATAACTCACATTGCTGCGTTCCCGGGCCATGCCACTCACCGGATGTGCAAAATCCCAGAAATAGCGGAAGGTTTGCTTTTGCACTAATTCCAGCAATGCGGAATCAGAGAGATGCATTGGGCGCTCTGTTGCAACGGAATTTGCCGCTTGCTTTTTCTGTGCAGCAGCAAGTCCACCCATCAATACAAACAAAACAAAGAAACAATACTTCATATCAAATCGATTTATAGCCAGGGTGCCGTGAATCCTAATGCACGCATGCCGGATTTTACTTCCGGACAAGACGCGAACAAATTCCAGAGCAATCCCGACCGATAGTTCTCTATCATAATAATCTCAGGGCCCTGGTCGATGGCCAGGTAGCTGTTGCCAAACCAAAGCGCGTCGGTAGAAAACGAATCATAAAATCCATAATCACCCCAAAGCTTATCGCCCAGCACATAATAAAAATTCCGAATGGCCTTCATTGACTCAGCCGGCGTATAGGGTAACGACGCGGTCGCCGCAGTGGGCGCAATCACGCCAAGATCTTTTGTGGGAGAGGATGCATCATATCCATTGGGAATATCCGAGGCGGTTAATCCCCAACAGGAATCACTGTAGCCATAATAGCCTTTTGGATTGGTTTGACAATAGGTGTAGTTAATCAGCGTATGGTTTTTTGTCTGGACGCTGTAATCAGCCCAGGCGTCTTTTAGTCCGTTGGGATTGATGCCAAGAAAAGAATAATGCTCGAAGAAAAGAGGGCCGCCCATGGCCGGACCTAAAGGCAATGTATAACCGTAAAAACTGCTGCCGTTGGCCATAGCGCCGTTGGATGCCCAGCCTTTGTCGTAGACTGATTTTGGTATGGCGTGTGTGGTGGAAGAGGCCGCCAGCACATAGGTTATCAAACTTTCATTCCAGCCTTTGATCGGCACATTTATCGCCCAGGCCTGGTCGGGGCTCCAATGCCAGTACAATACGTCCTGGTTATATTGCCGGAACCAATCCCACTCGACTGCATCCCACAATGTATTGATGTCATTGCGCAAGCTGGTTTCTGCTGCGTCCGGTCCGTTAAAATATTGCCGGGCGCAGAGTAAGCCCTGCATGAGGTAGGAGGTCTCCACAAGATCAGCTCCATTGTCTTTCGAACTAAAGGGAATCACTGCACCCGTTGTGCCGTTGAGCCAATGCGGAAAAGCGCCGTGATAGGTTTGGGCTTTTGTTTTTAGGAAGGTAGTAATGGTTTGCAGGCGGGTGAGTCCCTGGGTGCGACTGATAAAATTCCGGTTGATCGCGGCCAGGATCGCCATGATGCCAAAACCCGAGCCGCCGGAAGTAACTGTTTCACCTGAGGTGTTTCGTTCACGGGCAAGTCCGCTCACCGGATGTGCAAAATCCCAGAAATAACGAAAAGTCCTTTGTTGAATCAGGGTCAGCAATGAATCATCGCTTATTATTGGAAACTTTCTGCTGCTGTCGATTTTTGTACTCATTGAGCGGGACGTAGCGCCGCCGAGGGTTTTGCCGGCCACAGAGCCCAGCGTACCGGCAATTTGCAACTCGTATTGCGTTAAGTATTTGAGCGCCGTAGCGGGCTGCACAACAATCACTGAGTCGCCATTGCTGTAGGAAATGGTAAGGGCTACTGCGATGGCCGACTGTGCTTCCAGCAATTGAACGGCCGTAGTAACCGTGGATCGTTTCAATGGCGCGTTCGCCTGGATTCGTATGATGGGAAGCACGTCTACAGCTTTCACCCGCTCGCTGCCCCAGCTACTGCCATTCAATGAAACCGTGTTGATGTTGAATGGTCCCGGCGGTGTTACGGGCGTATCGCTTCCCTTCTTACTGCAGGCGCCCGATAAAAACAAGATCGATATCACTACACCCAATCTATTCCTCATGCGCGTTTACTTTTTTGGTTCACAGAAAATAATGGAATCGTTGTTGCGGGCCAGCAACAAAAGCTTGCCCGTTTTTGTGCCCAGCCATTTTGTATCGCGCACCTCACCGCGGAGTGCGGGTGACAGCAGCTGTGTTACAAATTGGTTGGTCATGCTATTATACGAGAACGACGTTGGCTCCAAAGCGTCGTATCGTCCTTCGTAGGGCATAACCCCGTAGAAATTGCCGGCAGCAATCCAGCCGCCAGCTAAAGCCTCCGCATCTGTGAATGAAAAAATAGGTGCGACTTGCAGCGCATCCGGAAGTGTTACTTGTTTAAACCCGCCTTTACCATCGTTGAGAAAGCAGGTGGAAGACAGTGTTTCTGCAGTGAACGCACGGTAGTCTTTGAAGAGGTCATAAAACATATACTGCACATCCTTACCTGCCACCTCTTCATAACGGAGATAGGCTTTTTTCAATACTGGCAGCGCCTTCTCCAGTTCATCTTTTGCCAGGAAAGTATATTGTTTGCCATCTACTGTATAGCACAGGATTTGTTCCACCGATCCGTTCATGTCAAAATCCTTTACGTACATTTTTACCGGCCCGTTTTTGCCCGCCCAGAGTTTCGAATTATGCCCCCAGTTGCCGGCCAGCAGGTCGGGTAAGCCATCTCCGTTTATATCGGCGACCTTGAGCGTTTGCCAAAGCCCGGTAGAGTTCGGAATAGCTGCCGCGGTAAATGATCCGTGTTGGTTCATAAAAATTTTTACCGGCATAAACTCTCCGGTAACGATTAGATCGGGCCACCCATCATTGTTGAGGTCCGCAAAAGATGCAGTCGTAACCATGCCCAGCTCGTTGAACAAAGCCGATTGTGGAGATTGGCTGAAATGTCCTTTGCCGTCGTTGATCAACAGCCTCGAGGCCAGTGGCTGTCCGTATACTTTCCCCGTAAGTGTTCCTACAAACAAATCACTGTCACCATCCTTATCCACATCCGCTACGGTCACGCAGGATTTCGTATCATAGATTTGCGGAAGGGCATTGGTTGCATTGGTGAAATGTCCTTTTCCATCGTTGAGGTATAACCGATCTTCTCTTAGTGCGTTGATGGCGATGGGTTCTGTTCCGCCGGCCACGATATACAGGTCTTTGGTTCCGTTACCATCGGCATCAAAAAATACAGCATCCACTTCTTCGCCCGCCGCTGCTACATTGAACACGGCTGTATCGGCCCGCTGGAAACCACCACCCTGCTTTTGCAGGAACAAGGCACCCGGCTGCGCCATGGCACCGCAGGCATAGAAATCATCCAATCCATCGCCATTTACATCGGCAACAGCCAGTTTGGGTCCGCGGGTACTTTCTTTGTGCGGCAGGAGGTATTGAATATTGAATTCGTCAAATTCATTTTCTCGGTGCGACCAGCCCAGCCTGATATCGTTCAATATATTTTTTACCAGGGGCTCCTGTGGTGGAAAGAACTGAGCGTAGTTAAAGCTATCCTTTGCATCAGCCTGTTTCAGTTCCAGTGCTTTGTTGGAGGGAATGTTCTTCAGCAGTTCAAAACGTTGGTCTGGCCAAACGATGAGTAAACTATCTACGTTTGCGAGTGAGTCGAGTCCGA
>JAGWTK010000550.1 GCA_028876035.1 Bacteroidota bacterium | reverse complement strand
AGCGTTGTATTAAAAAACTGCTGCTTGATACTTACCCAATGAACTGGTTTTTCGAATTTCTTTTCGGTTTTACCAAGAACCGACTGGTAATCGTATCCGTCATCTTCGAGGTATACAATCTGCGATTGCTGCCGCTCATACTTTGCGTATTTCTCATGCTGTACGGCGCGTTGCTTCCATTGCAGGTTGAACGCATTTTGTGTAAGCAACCGGTCGGTTCCTGTGAGAGAAATATTGGCGTCTACGAGGTAACCCGAAGCCTTCAGCGTATAGGCATGGGTGATAGTCTGTCCACCCGGCAGGGTCGCTTTGTATTGAATCAACTGGCTGCCGTCTGCTGCTTTCTGCACATTGCCGCCTGTGAAAAAAAGTTCGCTGCTTTGCGCTGAAGCTTTTGATGCAATACCGGTGTTGATGGCATAAGAAAGGTCATCAGTTTTGCCATTTTCTACCTGCACCAGGCTGCTGTCGACCGACCTGAATTTTTTCAGTTCTACGGCAACCGGGCGCCCGCCTTTGTTGGAAAACGTTATTTTCAGCACATCATTTTCGAGTGTTTGTTGTTGCTCCTGTGCAGCAAACAATAGTGCTCCGGCACCGGTATCAACGGGCATGGTAACCGTTTTGCCGCTGTCGGCTTTTGCCTGCAACGTTTGCTTCTTCGCTATTACTGCCGCTACTGAATCATCGTATCGTTTCTTCTGTATCTCCAGCTCGTGGCTATTCTTGGTGGAGATATACATATACGCGAAAAGCAATACCGCCAGCAGTATAAATCCAATAACCGTGTTTTTATCCATGCTTTGCATGAGTCCGTATTTTTTTAAGGCTGCAAAGATAGGTGGTTTGCAGCTGCATACAACGGCTACCCTATACCGATAAGAGGGGAATAACTATCAGCCAATCAACTCCTTCTGCATAACCGGTGACTTAACCGTCTCCTTTTTTTCAGCAAATGCCTTGGCTGCTTTAATAAAATGCACAAACACCGGATGGGGATTCTCGACGGTGCTCTTTAACTCCGGATGATATTGAACACCTATAAAAAATGGATGAGAGGACAATTCCACGATTTCAACCAGTTGCGTGTCGGGGTTTTTCCCGCTGGCTACCATACCTGCTGCCTCAAACTGATCGAGGTAGGCATTGTTAAATTCCCAGCGGTGCCGATGGCGTTCACTGATATGTTCCGTGTCGTAGATTTTATGTGCCAGTGAAGAGGATTTGATGGTACAGGGATAAGCACCGAGGCGCATGGTGCCGCCTTTAGCTGTGATGCTCTTTTGGGCTTCCATCAGATCGATGACTGGATGTGGGGTATCGGGATTCATTTCTGTGGAATGGGCGTCTTTTATTCCCAGTACGTTCCTGGCGAATTCAATCACCGCCATTTGCATACCCAGGCAGATTCCAAAGAAGGGTAAACCGTTTTCGCGTGCGTAACGAACTGCCGTGATCTTGCCCTCAATTCCCCTCAGACCGAAACCGGGCGCTACGAGTAATCCGTCGAGATTACCCAGTTTTTCAGACACATTTTCTTCGGTGATAAATTCGCTGTGTACGTTTACTACCTGCACTTTGCATTCATTGAGGGCACCGGCATGCACGAAAGCCTCCAGAATAGATTTATACGCATCCTGCAACTCAATGTATTTGCCAATTAATCCGATGGTTACTTTGCTTTTCGGGTATTTCAGCTTATCCAAAAATTCTTTCCAGCGCGAAAGTTCAGGCTCCGCATATTCCGTGATATTCATTTTCCGCAAGCAAATCAGGTCCAGTTTTTCGCGCATCATCGCCAGGGGTACTTCATAAATGGTGGATGCATCGGCCGCTTCGATCACAGCTTCCGGTTTCACGTTGCAGAAAAGCGCCACCTTACGCCGGATTTCTGGCGAGAGCGCTTCTTCGGTACGGCAAACGATGATGTCGGGGTGTACGCCTTCCTGGCTAAGCATCCGCACGCTGTGCTGCGTGGGCTTGGTTTTTAATTCCTTTGCTGCACGGAGGTAGGGAATCAGGGTAAGGTGTACCACCACCGTGTCTTCTTCCGGAAGTTCCCACTGCAGCTGGCGGACAGCTTCCACGAACGGAAGGCTTTCGATATCTCCCACCGTTCCCCCGATTTCAGTAATTACTACATCGAATTTATTATCCTGCCCCAGCAGCAGCATTCTTCTTTTTATTTCATCTGTAATATGTGGTACAACCTGCACCGTTCGTCCGAGGTAGGCGCCCTCTCTTTCTTTATTGATCACCGTCTGATAGATACGTCCTGTTGTTACGTTGTTCGCCTGCGAAGTGGGGATATTAAGAAATCGCTCATAATGCCCAAGGTCCAAATCTGTTTCTGCACCGTCGTCGGTCACGTAACACTCACCATGTTCGTATGGATTGAGGGTACCCGGATCTACATTGATATACGGGTCGAATTTCTGGATGGTGACGCGCAGTCCCCTTGCCTGCAGCAATTTCGCCAGTGAGGCAGCAATAATACCTTTCCCTAATGAAGACGTTACACCACCGGTAACAAAAATAAATTTGGCCATACTATGGTAGAGTTTTGAACAGTAAAACTGCGTAAATACAAACAGAACAGACCCGGCCTTTAGAATAAACAGCCTGAACAAAAGAAACCGGGTGATGACCTTGGGGAACTTTCTCGAAAGTTACGCGGGGTCATGCAAAGATAAGATCATCTGCAATTAACCGGTAATACGGCCAGCGCCTGTGGAAAACTAGGGGTAACTAACTCAATAAAAAACAGGCACCCAGTTTACTG
>JAGWTK010000063.1 GCA_028876035.1 Bacteroidota bacterium | reverse complement strand
CAGGCGATTTTATAGTAGAACACAAGGATACGGTGCCGGTCAAGATAGATTTCATATTCCTGCAGTTTGCGCGCAATCTCCGGTACCAACTTGAGTCCCTCACTGAAACTACCTTCAATAAAATGCTTGTTGATGAGCGCCGTGCTGTAATACACGAAGCATTGGATCTTATTGTTCTCGTCCTGCTGTGCAACCGGGCCTTCGTAGAATTTCTCGAATTGTTGTAACACCTCGTTGAATCGATCATAGTTCTGCAGATCAAAATGCGCCCCCAGTAAATTGTGCAATCCTTTTATATAATGCGAGGTTTCAATTTCTACCATGAACGGATAATCGCTGAACAGGTCCACCCATTTCTGCGTATACCGGTAGTACATCAGGAAATCCTGCCGTATAAAGCCATACCAGGAATAACTCTGGTAGAGATACAACTTCTCATAAAAGCCATGCGGCGATTTTGCATGCGAAGGAAAATGGTCATCAAAGAATTTCTGTACCGCCGCTTCATCATTCTTATTGCGCGCATGTCCGTTTCGGATATACCAGCTGTAGAGTAGCAAGGATAAATTTGACAGCTTGCTTATCTGCAACAAACGATCTGTTACCTCGTCCGCCTCTGCGGTCAGGCGTTCTGCACGATCCTGCATACTCCTGGTAATATGCAGTTGTTCGATTTTTTTTTCCAGGAAAATAACCTGCTGCAGGTAGGTGAACTGGTGCTTGTCGCGGGCAAGCTCCTTCATTTTGTCCAGAATTTTTAAGCTCTGGTGGTAAAGTCCTTTGTTGTACAGGATCCGCGCATAGTCCATCTGCTCATGCAACTGGATATCGATATTATCTTCCTGTTTTATGAGCCGCAAACTGGCCAATAATTGCCGGTACAGGTGTGCTTTGCTGTTGGAAAGCTGCTGCTTTTTGATGGACGTTTTCTTCAACAGCAGCTCCTCGTCGTAATGATCCATTTTCTCCAGTGCATCAAACAATTGCACCACCTTCAGGTCTTCGCCGGCCGTATTCCGGCCCATATATAGCTTAAAATTGCGCTTTTCGCTCTTTTCCAGCGATTTAACCAACTGAAAAAGCGCGTCTGTTGATCTGTTGGGCATCGTAATAAAAAATAGCAAAAGCCTTGTCTGGCCTGCGTTTCAGCGAAAAATGGGCCCCTTACACAGTGTAAAATGCCCTTTATTTTGGTTTGAGCGACCGGCCAGCCCCCTTTACTTTTATACTGCAGGACGGCTACAGGGTAAATATACCAAGCAAGACCCAATAGGCCGCACTCTGTTTATTTTCTCAGGCAACAATCTTTTATGGCGGAAAGTAAAGTATTCATATTCGATACCACACTGAGGGATGGTGAACAGGTTCCGGGTTGTAAGCTGAATACAACAGAGAAGGTGGAGCTGGCACTCGAATTGGAAGCGCTTGGGGTGGACATTATTGAGGCCGGGTTCCCGATTTCCAGTCCGGGCGATTTTGAATCGGTAGCCCAGATTTCTAAAATTATAAAGAATGCCACGGTTTGCGGATTAAGCCGCGCTGTGCAGAAAGACATCGAGACGGCTGCCGATGCTTTAAAATCTGCCAAACGTCCACGCATCCATACCGGGATTGGAACTTCTGACTTTCATATAAAAGCAAAATTCAACGCCACCCCCGAAGAGATTCTTCAAAGGGCCGTTCAGGCGGTTAAATGGGCAAGGAATTTTGTTGATGATGTTGAATTTTATGCCGAAGACGCCGGCAGAACCGACAACGATTACCTCGCAAGGGTAGTGGAAGCGGTGATCGCTGCAGGCGCTACTACGGTGAATATTCCGGATACCACCGGCTATTGCCTGCCTAACCAGTACGGAGATAAAATTGCCTGGCTTGTTAATAATGTACCCAATATTGACAAGGCAGTCATCTCCTGTCACTGCCACAACGACCTCGGGCTTGCTACCGCTAACTCCATTGCCGGCGTAATGAACGGTGCGCGCCAGATCGAATGCACCATCAATGGGTTGGGGGAAAGGGCCGGTAATACTTCCCTGGAAGAAGTGGTCATGGTGCTGAAACAGCACAAACACCTTGGCCTGTACACCGATATCAAAACCCAGAAGCTAAACCCGATGAGCCGGCTGGTGGCCGATACAATGCGAACCCCTGTACAGGTGAACAAAGCCATTGTAGGTGCCAATGCATTTTCGCATTCATCCGGCATCCACCAGGATGGCTTCCTGAAAGATTCCCTCACGTACGAAATCATCAACCCCGAAGAAGTAGGTGCTGAAGGTAGCAAGATCGTTCTTACAGCGAGAAGCGGCCGCAGTGCACTTGCTCACCGTTTCCATAAACTCGGGTACCAGTTTACCCGGAACGATATCGATATTCTATACCAACGATTCCTGCAGGTAGCAGATACGAAGAAGGAAGTGAATGAAGAAGACCTGCATCAACTGGCAAAGGCGTACAGCCCGCAGCCGGTCATTGCCTTGTGATTTTCTCATGACTTATAGTTTTGGTAGGCGTGGCGCTTCTGCGTCACGCATTTTTTAAAAACGTACAATGGCAAAAACACTGTTTGAAAAGATCTGGGACAGGCATGTAGTGAAAACGATTGAAGGAGGTCCGGCTGTGTTGTACATCGACAAACACCTGATTCACGAAGTAACCAGTCCGCAAGCCTTTGCCGGTCTCAACAAGAGAGGCATTAAGGTGTTCCGTCCCCAACAAGTGGTAGCGACCGCGGATCACAACGTTCCCACCCTCAACCAACACCTGCCCATCAAAGAAGAACTCTCCCGTTTGCAGGTAGAAGCACTGAAGAAGAATTGTGCCGAACACGGCATCGAATTATATGGCCTTGGACACCCGTTCCAGGGCATTGTGCATGTAATAGGACCGGAACTGGGGTTCACGCAACCGGGTATGACCATCGTTTGTGGCGATAGTCATACTTCTACGCATGGCGCATTTGGCAGCATTGCCTTTGGCATTGGTACCAGCGAAGTAGAAATGGTGATGGCAACACAGTGCCTTCTGCAAAGCAAGCCCAAACTGATGCGAATTAATATCGACGGCGAACTAAAAGCCGGGGTGGTAAGCAAAGACATTGTGTTGTATATCCTGGCGCAGATATCTGCCAGCGGCGCTACCGGTTATGCCGTTGAATTTGCCGGCTCTGCCATCCGCGCGTTGTCGATGGAAGGGCGGATGACTATCTGCAATATGAGCATAGAAATGGGTGCCCGCTGCGGCATGATTGCACCCGACCAAACCACCTTTGATTACATGGAGGGACGGAAGTTCGCTCCACAGGGTGAAGAATGGAATAAAAAGCTGGCGTACTGGAAAACGCTGGTATCAGATGAAGCAGCCGTATTCGATAAGGAATACCATTTCAAAGCAGCCGATATTGAGCCGATGATTACTTACGGTACCAATCCTGGGATGGGCATTGGCGTTAGTGGCCATGTGCCGGCGCTGAATGAAATCGACGAAAAGGAAAAACCATCCTTCGAAAAATCTTTGGAGTATATGGGACTGCAACCCGGCGCGGCGATTAAAGGAAAGAAAGTCGACTACGTTTTTATCGGCAGTTGCACCAATTCCCGGATAGAAGACCTGCGCATGGTCGCCTCTTTTGTAAAGGGAAAACAAAAAGCCGGCCATGTTGAAGTGTGGGTGGTGCCGGGCAGTAAGCAGGTGGAGAAGCAGGCCATAGAAGAAGGAATTGACAAGATCTTTGAAGCGGCCGGATTCCAGCTTCGCCAGCCAGGGTGCAGTGCGTGCCTCGGTATGAACGAAGATAAAATCCCCGCTGGCAAATACTGTATTTCTACCAGCAACCGCAATTTCGAGGGCCGGCAAGGTCCAAACGCAAGAACATTTCTCGCCAGTCCATTAACCGCTGCACTGGCAGCAATAACGGGCGAGGTGGGTGATGTGCGGGAGCATTATAACTAGACTGTAGTCTATAGTCCGCAGTCCATAGTCCATATTCGGTAGTCTTTAGCCGGTAAACGACAGACCTAATTGTTGATTTGACGTGACTACCGACTGAGGACTAAAGACTCGAAAGCAAGAATCGAAAGAGAATTATTAAAATGAGCAAAAGCATAAATAGAATAACGTCAACCGCGGTTCCCGTAAACATCGAAAACGTTGACACGGACCAGATCATCCCTGCGCGTTTCCTGAAAGCCACCAGTCGTGACGGATTTGGTAAGAATTTATTCCGTGACTGGCGGTACGAAAACGACGATGAAGCAAAACCGAAAGCCGGATTTCCGTTGAACGATGCCCGTTTTAAAGGCAATATCCTTGTAGCTGCCAAGAATTTCGGATGTGGCTCCAGTCGCGAACACGCTGCCTGGGCCATCAAAGACGCGGGATTCGATGTGGTAGTAAGCAGTTTCTTTGCAGATATTTTTAAGAATAATGCACTGAATAACTTCTTACTGCCGGTTACTGTAAGCGACGCTTTCTTGCAGGAAATTTTCGTTGCGATCGAAAACGATCCGAATTCGGAATTCCAGGTCGATTTGCCTTCGCAGACAATTTCAATTGCTGCTACCGGTGCATCTGAGCAATTTGATATCAACCCTTACAAGAAGACTTGCCTGCTGAATGGTTATGATGATATCGACTTCCTGCTCAGCATTACAGAAGATATCAAAAAATTTGAAGCCCAAAACGCCTAATCCACCACAAACCCCAATATGAAAAAAAACATTGCAGTCATCAACGGAGATGGTATCGGTCCTGAAGTAACCAGGCAGGCCATCAAAGTGCTCGACAGTATCGCCGAACAATTCGGTCACGAGTTTACCTACCAGCACTGCCTGATGGGCGCAGTAGCCATCGATGCTACCGGCAATCCATTGCCCGACGAAACAATCTCCACCTGCCTCGAAAGCGATGCCATTCTTTTTGGTGCCATCGGACATCCCAAATACGACAATGATCCCACCGCAAAAGTGCGACCCGAACAGGGACTGCTGAAATTGCGCAAGTCACTCCAGCTGTTTGCCAATATCCGTCCCGTGAATACCTACCCGGCCCTGCACCATTTATCTCCGCTGAAAAGTAAGAACCTGGAATCGGTTGACTTTGTCATCTTCCGGGAACTAACCGGTGGTATCTATTTTGGCAAGAAGGAAACCAGCGAAGAAGGCAATCGTGCGATAGACGAATGCAGCTATACCCGGCCCGAAATTGAACGCGTAGCCCACCTCGCTTTCAAATATGCACAACAGAGAAGAAAGATACTTACGCTGGTCGACAAGGCCAATGTGCTGGAGACGTCCCGGCTCTGGAGAAAAGTAGTACAGGAAATTGCGCCACAGTACAGCGACGTAAAAGTTGATTTTCTTTTTGTCGACAACGCCGCGATGCAAATCATTGTCAATCCAAAGCAGTTCGATGTGATTTTAACTGAGAACATGTTTGGCGATATCATTAGCGACGAAGCGAGTGTAATTACCGGTTCCCTCGGCCTGTTGCCTTCTGCTTCTGTGGGCAATACCGTTGCCTTGTTCGAACCCATTCATGGTTCCTATCCCCAGGCTGCAGGCAAAGACATCGCCAACCCGCTTGGTTCCATACTCTCCGCAGCAATGATGCTGGATCATTTTGGTCTCACGAAAGAAGCTTCACTCGTGCGGGAAGCGGTGAACTGGACACTCACCAACGGATTTGTGACAAAAGATATCGACCCGGTAAATTTTTATTTTACCTCCACCATAGGTGAATTGATTAGTGATTATGCGGGTGACCGCATTCATGATAAAGTGAATAAGAGCAATATTGAGATCAGGAAGTCGACGATAATTTAGGAGGAGTAATAAGTAATAAGTAATAAGTAATAAGTAGGAAGCGCCCAGTTGAAGAAGTTGCCAACAGTTCACGAGTTTGCGAGAGCAGCGACCAACTTAAAACTTAGAACTTAAAACTTAGAACTTAGAAAAAGTTCTTTGTTTATTTCAACCCGCAGGCGTATATTTACAGCATACTCAATCTCTATGTTGCGAAACGTGCTGAATATGGTAATGCTGAAGACGGAGCTGTTGCTTATCGTCGTAGTCATTATTATTCCTGCATTTTATGGAGGTGGAGCCAGCGTATAAAGAAACAAATTAAAATACCAGCAACCGCCTCCCACGAGGCGGTTTTTTTTTGCCCCCGATCTCCGGGGATGCCGCTTAAAAAACAGGATATGGCAAATTATTATGATAGCAATACAGTGATTTTTACCAACGGGAAGTTTGTAAAAGCCGGCGAAGCGAGAATGGATTTGTACGGACAATCACTGCACTACGGCTATGGCGTGTTTGAAGGGATTCGTTCCTACAAAACCGCAGCAGGTACAACGGCTATCTTCAAAGAAAAAGAGCATTTTGAACGACTCAAACAGTCAGCGCTCGCTTTGAATATGCCTTATGCCTGGGATACAGACGCATTGATTGAGGCGACTTACGAAGTATTGCGTCTTAACAATTTGCAGGATGCCTATATCCGACCGCTGGTATATGCGCCGGCCAATATGAGTTTCAGCAGGAATGCTGAATCGCATATCGCAATCATGGCCTGGGAAATGGGCCCCTTTCTGGGAGATAAGTTACTTCGTGTAATGACTTCTTCGTTTCAGCGTCCCAATCCAAAAGGGTTTCACATCACTGCCAAGGCCACCGGTCACTATGTGAATTCTATCCTTGCCAGCCAGGAGGCAAAGGCAAACGGGTTCGATGAAGCATTACTGATGGATATGACTGGGGCAGTTGCCGAAGGGCCGGGCGCCAATGTGTTTTATGAAAAAGACGGCAAGCTGTATACGCCTTCAACAGGCAATATTTTACCCGGCATCACCAGGGCAACTGTGCTCGAAATATGTGCGGACCTGGGAATTGAAGCAATCGAAAAGAAAATAACCATAGAGGAATTAAAGAAAGCCGATGCGGCATTTTTCTGTGGCACCGCGGCGGAAGTAATCGGGTGGGAAAGTTTAGATCATATCGTCTTTCCCGTGAACTGGAACCATACACTCAGCCGGAAAGTGCAAAAGGCTTATTCAGCAAGGGTTAAGCAGGCAGATGCTATCGCGGTTTAGAAGTGTAAGGTTTAAAGTTTAAAGTTGCTTCTGTGCGGCTTTCATAACTGATCAGTAGCAAGCGTTCGACGCAACTGTCTTTGTACTAAGTACTAAGTACTCTGTACCAAATACAAAATACCAGATACCAACAGAAATGGAAATGGAACTGAACAAATACTCAAAGACATTAACACAGGATACAACACAACCCGCGGCACAGGCCATGCTGTATGGCATTGGTTTGACGGACGCTGATATGAATAAAGCGCAGGTTGGCATTGCCAGTATGGGCTACGATGGCAACACCTGCAACATGCACCTGAACGATCTGGCAAAAGTGGTGAAGCAAGGTGTTTGGGAGAATGAAATGGTTGGACTTATCTTCAACACGATTGGCATCAGCGACGGTATATCCAATGGAACAGACGGGATGCGCTATTCACTGGTGAGCCGCGATTTGATTGCGGATAGCATCGAATCTGTTTGCGGCGGATTCTACTACGATGGATTGATCGCTATTCCCGGCTGTGATAAAAATATGCCTGGTTGCATCATGGCAATGGGCCGGTTGAATCGTCCGTCCATCATGGTCTACGGCGGAACCATTGCACCTGGTCACTACAAAGGACAGGAGCTGAATATTATTTCTTCCTTCGAAGCACTTGGTCAAAAGATTGCTGGCAAACTCGACGACAACGATTTTAAAGGTATTGTGAAACATTCATGTCCGGGTGCAGGCGCCTGCGGCGGAATGTACACGGCCAATACAATGGCGAGTGCCATCGAAGCACTGGGCATGAGTTTGCCTTATTCATCCAGCAATCCGGCAGTGAGCGGAGAAAAACAAAAAGAATGCCTGGAAGCCGGCAAAGCGATTCGTGTTTTGCTGGAAAAAGATATCAAGCCTTCTGATATTATGACGCGTAAAGCATTTGAAAATGCAATTACCGTGATTATGGTGTTGGGAGGCAGCACCAACGCCGTACTGCATTTAATTGCAATGGCGAAAAGTGTAAACCTCAAATTAACCCAGGACGATTTCCAGGCAATCAGCGATCGGACGCCGGTGCTGGCTGATTTTAAGCCAAGCGGAAAATACCTCATGCAGGAATTGCATGCACACGGCGGCGTACCGGCTGTAATGAAATATTTACTGAACAAAGGGTTGCTGCATGGTGATTGCATGACCGTTACCGGTAAAACAATCGCGGAAAACCTCGCTGCTGTTGAACCGATCAATTTTGAAACCCAGGATATTTTATACCCGCTCGAAAAACCCCTGAAGGCAACCGGTCATTTACAGATACTTTATGGCAATCTTGCGGAGAAAGGTAGTGTCGCAAAAATATCCGGGAAAGAAGGAGAACGTTTTGAAGGACCGGCCCGTGTTTTCGACGGTGAAAAGCATTTGATAGAAGGCATCGCCAACGGCAGGGTCAAACCGGGAGACGTCGTCGTCATTAAGAACGAGGGACCCAAAGGTGCACCAGGTATGCCCGAAATGCTGAAACCTACATCAGCACTGATTGGCGCCGGACTGGGAAAATCTGTAGCCTTGATCACAGATGGCCGCTTTAGTGGCGGCACGCATGGGTTCGTCGTTGGACATATCACACCCGAAGCTTACGAAGGCGGGTTGATTGCCTTTGTAGAAGACGATGATATCATCGAACTGGACGCTGTAAAAAATACCATTACACTGAAAGTGAGTGAGGATACCATCGCCGCCCGCAAAAAGAACTGGAAGACACCGGCGCTGAAAGTAAATCGCGGGGTTTTGTTCAAATACGCAAAAACAGTGAAGGATGCCAGTGAGGGCTGTGTAACAGACGAAGCTTAGCATCCGGAACATAAAACAGTCATCAGTTAAACACCAGGTTATGGAAACACTGACAATAAAAAAAGAGAAAGCAACAGCAAAGGAAGACACAGCCAAACAGGTATCGGGCTCCGTAGCTGTACTGGAAGCTTTCCTGGCAGAAGGCGTTGAAGTAATATTCGGATACCCGGGAGGAGCCATTATGCCGATCTATGACGCATTGTACGATTACAATGAAAAACTAAAGCATATCCTTGTGCGCCACGAGCAGGGCGCCATCCACGCAGCCCAGGGTTTTGCACGCGCATCGGGTAAAACCGGGGTAGTGTTTGCCACCAGCGGTCCCGGCGCCACCAATCTGGTAACCGGACTGGCAGACGCAATGATCGACAGCACGCCGGTGGTGTGCATTACCGGGCAGGTATTTGCGCACCTGCTGGGCACGGATGCGTTCCAGGAAACCGACGTGATCAACATCACTACACCAGTGACCAAATGGAATTACCAGGTGACGGACGCGACCGAAATCCCGGAAGTGCTCGCAAAAGCGTTTTACATCGCAGGAAGCGGACGGCCCGGCCCGGTGTTAATCGACATTACAAAGAATGCCCAGCTGCAGCTGTTCGGGTATGCCGGTTACAAAAAATGTGAGTACATCCGCAGCTATCGCCCAAAGCCCAATGTGCGTAAGGAATATGTTGAACAGGCCGCAAAATTGATCAATGAAGCAGAGCGGCCATTTGTAATATTCGGACAAGGCGTTATCCTGGGTAAGGCGGAAGACGAATTCAAAGCATTTATTGAAAAAGCAGGGCTTCCGGCCGCATGGACCATTATGGGCATGAGTGCCATTCCCACCGATCACCCCCTGGCAGTTGGTATGCTGGGTATGCACGGCAACTACGGACCCAATGTGCTCACCAATGAATGTGATGTGCTTATTGCGGTGGGCATGCGTTTTGATGACCGGGTGACCGGCCGGCTCGATAAATATGCGAAGCAGGCCAAAGTCATTCACCTGGATATTGACCCTTCTGAGATCGACAAAAACGTGAAATCAACGGTGCCGGTTTGGGGCGATTGCAAAGAGACATTGCCAATGCTCACGGAACTGGTGCAGAAGAAAGAACACAAGGCCTGGTTACAGCGCTTTTACGAATACCAGGAAAAGGAAAACCTTAAAGTCATACAGGATGAACTGAACCCGAAAGGAGAAGTGATGACCATGGGCGAAGTGATTAAAGCGCTCAATGAACTTACAAAAGGCGAAGCGATTGTTGTAACAGACGTTGGTCAGCACCAAATGGTCGCCTGTCGCTATGCGCAATTTCAACGCAGTAAAAGTAACGTGACAAGCGGTGGACTGGGCACTATGGGTTTTGCATTACCCGCAGCCATCGGTGCAGCATTTGGTGACAGCAGCCGGACCACGGTGGCGATTATCGGCGACGGCGGTTTCCAGATGACCTTGCAGGAGCTGGGCACCATCATGCAATTTAAACCCGATGTAAAAATAATCATCCTCAATAACCAGTTCCTGGGCATGGTGCGCCAGTGGCAACAGCTTTTCCACGAGAAGCGCTACTCATTTGTAGATATCACGAGTCCTGATTTCGTGCAGGTCGCCAAAGGTTTTGGCATCCCAGGCAAAAGCATTTCAAAAAGGGAAGATCTGGTGGCGTCACTCAGCGGGTTGCTGAACAGCAAGGGTAGTTATCTGCTCGAAATAATGGTGGGCAAAGAGAACAATGTATTCCCAATGGTGCCACAGGGCAGGGGCGTTGCTGAGATAATCCTGAGCAAGGATGAACTCTGAAAATGAAAAATGTAAAAGTTAAAGTCAAAACCTTTGCGTAAACAAAAGCGGATAGGAAAGACTTAAAACTTAAAACTTAGAACTTACAACTTTTTCGCCATGCAAAAACAAGAATTCACCATAACCGTATATACCGAAAATCATATTGGTCTGCTCAACCGCATCGCCATCATCTTTTCGCGCCGGAAGATCAATATCGAGAGTATGAATACCTCACCCAGCGAAGTGCCGGGCATCCATCGATTCACTATTGTCATCAATGAAACCGAGGAAGTAGTGAAGAAACTGGTACGCCAGGTAGAAAAGCAGGTAGAAGTGCTCAAGGCTTACTATAACAACAACGAAGAAATTATCTGGCAGGAACTGGCATTGTATAAAGTGCCGACGGAAATTATTGCCGAAGAAGTAAAAGTAGAACGTTTGCTGCGTCAGCACGGGGCAAAGGCCGTAGTGATCCGAAAAGACTATACCGTGTTTGAAGTGGCCGGGCAACGCGAGGAAACCGATAAACTAATCAAAGTACTGGAGCCTTACGGACTGATAGAATTTGTGCGTAGTGCAAGGGTGGCCATTATTAAAGCCAGCCGCGGCTTCCATGAAAAACTGAAAGAATTTGAAGCGCTGAAACCTGGATCCGGTCTCGTTAAAAACGAATACCTGAACAAACAGGAAGAAGTATTCAGTATGTAGGTTCGTCGAACGACTTACAACTTACAACTTATAACTTATAACTTATTACTTATTACTTACATCTCAAATGCAAAACACCCCAGTTATTGCACCTATATTGATAACCAAATCACCTTCGGTGGGGGACGAGGGAACAGACAATTATGGCAAAATTAAACTTCGGCGGCGTTGAAGAAAACGTAGTAACTCGCGACGAGTTCCCGCTGTCAAAAGCACAAGAGGTACTTAAAAATGAAACAGTAGCAGTGATCGGTTACGGCGTACAAGGTCCGGGCCAGGCACTGAACCAAAAGGATAATGGTATCAATGTAATCGTTGGTCAGCGTAAGAATTCAAAAACATGGGACAAAGCCGTAAAAGATGGTTTTGTGCCCGGCGAAACACTGTTCGAAATCGAAGAAGCGCTGCAGCGTGGTACCATTATCTGCTACCTGCTCAGTGATGCTGCCCAGATTGCACTCTGGCCCACGGTGAAAAAGCACCTTACCCCCGGTAAAGCACTTTATTTCTCCCACGGGTTCGGTATCACTTTCAATGAGCAGACAGGTATCGTTCCTCCTAAAGATGTGGATGTATTCCTTGTTGCGCCCAAAGGTTCCGGTACTTCACTCCGCCGCATGTTCCTGCAGGGACGTGGTCTGAACAGCAGCTACGCGATCTTCCAGGACGCTACCGGCAAGGCAAAAGAAAGAGTCATCGCCCTCGGCATCGCCGTAGGAAGTGGCTACCTGTTTGAAACCGATTTCCGCAAAGAAGTATACAGCGATCTTACCGGCGAACGTGGTACACTTATGGGTGCTATCCAGGGCATCTTCGCCGCGCAATACCAGGTGCTGCGCGATAAAGGTCATTCGCCCAGCGAGGCCTTCAATGAAACAGTGGAAGAACTCACGCAGTCACTGATGCCGCTCGTGGCCGAGAATGGTATGGACTGGATGTATGCCAACTGTTCTACGACTGCACAACGCGGGGCGCTCGACTGGTGGAAGAAATTCCGCGACGCAACGGCACCCGTATTCAAAGAATTGTATGAAAGCGTTGCTACTGGTAAGGAAAGCCAGCGCAGCATCGACAGCAATAGCCAGGCAGATTACCGCGAGAAACTGGATGCTGAACTGAAGGAACTGCGGGAAAGCGAAATGTGGCAGGCCGGCAAAACCGTAAGAAGCCTGCGCCCGGAAAACCAGCAGCCCGCCGAATCCGGAAAGAAACTGGCAGGAGCAGTAAATTAATTTGAAATCGCAAAAGCGCGGGTAGTTCGCCTTTGGGGCAATGCCTGCGCTTTTTTTACGCAGATACTATGGAATCAAAGCAAACGGGTGTTCAGTTGGATTATGCAGGCGCCGCTGCGCGTTTGGCCAAAGTAGTCAAACGCACGCCGCTCACGTATAACCAAAACCTGTCGCGCCGCTACCAATGCAGTGTGTACCTCAAGCGCGAAGATCTACAGGTTGTTCGCTCGTACAAACTGCGGGGAGCTTATAACATGATGAGCAGTCTGCCTCCTGACCAGCTACAACGGGGCGTAGTTTGTGCCAGCGCCGGAAACCACGCACAAGGGTTTGCCTATAGCTGCAGGAAATTAAGTGTGAAAGGAGTTGTGTTTATGCCCATCATCACACCCAACCAAAAAGTGCAGCAAACAAAAATGTTTGGCGAAGACAACGTCGAAATCGTGCTTACGGGTGATACATTCGACGACTGCGCAGCCGCTGCAAAAAAATATACAGCCGAACACTCCATGGTATTTATCCCGCCCTTTGACGATTACCGGATTATTGAAGGACAAGGTACCGTGGGTATTGAAATATTAGAAGACCAGCCAGAAATAGACTACCTCTTTGTGCCTGTAGGCGGAGGGGGGTTGTCTGCCGGGGTGGGTTCTTACTTTAAAACATTTTCGCCGGGCACGCGTATTATAGGAGTGGAACCTGCAGGCGCTCCGGCGATGTACCAGTCGCGCCAGGAGGGAAAACCGATAACCCTCGACAGCATCGACCGTTTTGTAGACGGTGCCGCCGTGAAAAGAGTGGGAGACACCACGTTTGCCATCTGCCAGGAAGTGCTGCACGAAGTACACCTGGTACCCGAGGGAAAAGTTTGTTCGTCCATTTTAAAACTTTACAATGAAGACGCCATCGTAGTAGAACCGGCGGGCGCTTTGTCGATTGCGGTGCTCGATGACTATGCCCACGAGATCAAAGGGAAGAACGTGGTATGTGTTGTCAGCGGCAGTAACAACGATATTGACCGTATGCAGGAGATCAAAGAACGCAGCCTGCAATATGAAGGTCTCAAACATTATTTCCTGGTGCGGTTTGCGCAAAGACCGGGCGCCCTGAAAGAATTTGTAAACCATGTTCTCGGACCGAATGACGATATCACGCGCTTCGAATACATGCAAAAGCACAATAAAGAAACGGGCCCGGCCCTTGTTGGCGTTGAACTAAAACAGCGGCAGGACTATGAAGCGCTGATCGAAAACATGAAACGCTACCAGATCAATTATACGGAGTTGAATAAGAATGATACGTTGTTTGGGTACCTGGTATAGGAAGTTATAAGTAAT
>JAGWTK010000549.1 GCA_028876035.1 Bacteroidota bacterium | reverse complement strand
TTCTTAGAAGGAGACCCCTGCTTTCGCAAGGGTGACGGTCAATTTCATGTGCTGTGGCGACGGTCAATTCCCGTGCCTTGGTGTCCAATATGGCGACGCAAAAAGACTTACCACTTATTACTTAAAACTTATTACTTCCCTAAGGCTACTTCCTCAAAGACTGCTTCCCAAATTCCACCCCCCTCGTCCTTCCCGAATAAAACCGAATGCTCGACGGTTTGCCCTGTTCGTTTCTCGTGAACTGTATTTCGTATCCCAGGTCTTCTACTTTAAACGCGTCTTTGTACGTGGGCGTTAGCGTGAATACTTTGTTTGCATTCAGGCGCAGGGTTAATTGCGTGCTATCATGCTGAATGCTGAGGGTTGAATTGGTTTCTTCCGAAAAATAGGTTCCTTCGTAGGCAGCGAAATCTTTTGGCGCGAGGGTAGCCGGGCTTACTTTCGTAACCCGGATCGTGTCTTTCGAATAATAATTAATGTAATAGCCTTTTCCGCCGCTAATGTCAAATTGAAAATTATATGTCTTAATAATATTTTTTGATACAGGCTTGAGGGGCTGGGAATTGTTGTATACAAGGGTATCGTTCCTGGCTGTCAGTTGAAAAGTGGCTCGGTTGCGTTCGTTGACGTACAGGCCTTCGATCGTTTGCAGGAATGATGCAGGTAGGTGGATGCCGGGTTCATCGTCTTGCTTTTTTACCAATTTATCGGCGACAAATATTTTGCGGATCGCATTTTCGGTGCTGCCGAGATTGAATTGGGAGGTATTGCTGAGCATGGCGATGGACAAATGCAGTTCCGGAAAATTTTCCAGGATGGCACGGTAGCTGGCGGTGGCACCATCATGACTGATATTATCCCAGCCCATGATTTTATTGATGACCAGTCCGGCCGCATAGCGATTCATCACACCGTTATTCAATGGTTCGGTGGCAATCTGCATGGGAAAGATCGATGGATTGCCCAGTTTGCCACTTTGGTAGAAATCGTTCCACTTCAATAAGTCTTCGGTAGTCGTGAGCAAGCCACCCGGACCGTAGACATTTTCATTTGGCATATTGGTGAAGTAGTCATTGCCCGATTTTGCA
This sequence comes from Bacteroidota bacterium, assembly GCA_028876035.1. Lineage (GTDB taxonomy): Bacteria > Bacteroidota > Bacteroidia > Chitinophagales > Chitinophagaceae > JACMLD01. The sequence goes on along the minus strand of JAGWTK010000549.1, from coordinate 1,712 downwards.
TAGGCCATGGCCCGGTTGGACACGATGCGTTTGGGATCATCTCTCCATTGGGTATGGATCATGCCTGCTGGTTTGAATATGTATTGATCCGTGAATGCCGGCAGACTCATCCCGCTTACGCGTTCAACAATCAGCGTCAATAAAAAGAAATTGGAATTGCTGTAGAGGTATTCGGCACCGGGTATAAAATTGAGTCCTTTTTGCCGGGTGACCATTTCGAGTATATCCTTGTTAGTGTAAAATTTTTGTCCGCGTGACCAGCCCGTGAGTTCCGCAATATCGCTCCATTCCCTGAGTCCGCTGGTATGGTGCAGCAGGTGCCTTACTAAAATGGGTCTACTACCATAATCGGGCAGTTCCGGAACATACTGCCGCACATTGGCATCGATCGAAACCTTGCCCTGCTGTTGCAATAACAAGATGGCCGCAGCGGTAAATTGTTTGGATACTGAACCCGCTTCTGACACGGACTGCGTTGTGAGCGGACTATGGTGTTCCAAATCGGCCATGCCCCAGGCTTTGGAGAAAATGATCTCTCCGTTCCTGGAGATGCTCAGTTGGCAACCCGGGTTTTCTGGTTTGTACTGGATCATCGTTTTTTCAATCAGCGAGAGTGTGTCCTGCCAGGTTTGACTGTAGCTGCCAAAAAAAGATGCGAGCGACAAGAACAAGAGTCCGATGGATTTCATGCTGCGGTTTGAGTGAATGAAATTAAGGATTCGGATGAAATCCGTGCAAACTCTATAGTGGCTGTTTAAATCGTCAGAATTCACGTCCTGAGGAGAATACTGATAATTTGGATGAGCGATACGATGGATGCAACTACCAATGTCCAGTTGCGCTGCTTAACCGATATCGCCAGCGTTTCTTGCATATCGCGCGTCATCAGGAGAATGGTGATCGCCAGCGCAGTTAGTACCATGACATCGGTTCTCAACTGAATAACGGCTTTAATTCCGTACTGGTGGTATTTAATAATCCTTATCGATTGAACCATTATCCCTGCTACGGAAAAAAACAGGAAGTAAACGACCGAGCAATACCAACCCAGTTTACGCTTAAAATAGAGCAATATTCCTCCTGCCAATGGAATGGAAAGAAATAGTAGCAAGATTGCCCAGGACTGACTGATGGAGTATGCTCTCCGCCGCATTTCATCGGACAAGTTTGTAATGAGCTGAAAGGCCACATAAGCACCGATCAGGGTGAGCGTAGGTACAAGGAACCTGCTTTTCGATGGCGTGGAATCAAATATCGTCGTATTGGTATCTGTCATGTATTTTTTTGTTTCGAAAGGCTGCATTTCATCTTCCCCCAAAGCTTGACCAGACCTTGGGTATTGAATCTTTTTGTGGGGCCGCCAGTCCATTGATGCTACAAGGTTAACGGGCTCACTTTCTCTTCAAATGCGGTACTCGCTTCCGCCATGCAACAGTAAAGCAGTTTCGCGACACAGGCCAATCTCGCGATAAAGACGAGAACCTGGAACTTAAAACTCAGAACTCAGTTCTTCCCGCTTCCCCCGCATCGCCTGCATTTTTCCGAGTGAAAACCATCCACGGGTTTAAATTCGGTACCGATCACCCGCCCCTGCCAGTCTTTGATATCGACATACTCCATTTTTCTTCCGAAGCTTTCGATCCAGCCGCTTCCGCCACAGGCCGGACAAACATTGCTGTTGGAAAAGCCCGGATTGGCAGGATTGTATTTTT
>JAGWTK010000548.1 GCA_028876035.1 Bacteroidota bacterium | reverse complement strand
TCTTTATAATCTTCGTATTCCTGTTGGTTGACTTTATTGATCGCATTTATCGAAGCCCGGCGCAGATCGCGATCCATGCCATCGGGATTGTTGATGAACAAAACAGGATCACCTTCACTGCGACATTGCACACCTTGGTAAACACTCGGCAAAAAACCACTGCCCCAAACGCTTTTCCCGGCATCGGGATTCTTACCACCAGATGTGAGCACGACATAGCCCGGCAAGTTTTGGTTTTCTGTTCCGAGTCCGTAGGTTACCCAACTACCCATGCTTGGTCTGCCCAAGCGCGGCGTTCCCGTATGCATGAGCAATTGCGCCGGCGCGTGATTGAACTGATCGGTAGTAACGGCTTTCAACAACGTGATCTCATCTGCTACCGTACAGAGATGCGGCAAATAATCACTGATCCATAATCCACTTTCACCGCGCTGTTTGAAATTCGCCTGCGGTCCCATCATCTTGGGTACACCGCGGATAAAGGCGAAACGTTTTCCTTCGAGCAAGCTGGGCGGACAATCCTGTCCGTCTAATTTCATCAGCTCCGGTTTGTAATCGAACAATTCCAGTTGCGAAGGGGCACCTGCCATGTGCAGGTAGATGACGGATTTTGCACTCGCGGGAAACATCGGTGCTTTGGGCAAGAGCGGATGCGCTGCATCAAAGCTGATGGCTTTGCCAGTAGCAGTCGACCCATTCTTGCAAGATCCAAACATGGCCGCCATCGCGAGCGCGCCAATGCCCATGGCACTTTCTTTTAAAAAATGTCGCCGTGTATGCATCTGCAGGTAGGCCTGTCCGGCCTCCCGCATCAGTTTTTGTTGAAATATTTCATCGCGCGTCATACCATATCAATTTATCAGTCGCAATTTGTACTCGTCGTTAAATCTTTTCGCCTTACTTTTTGTCTTGAAACAAAAAGTAACAAAAAATTCAAGGCTGCAGTAAAAAGGCTAAAATTTTCGTCATGTCGCTACGCCGAAGAAAGCTAGCCCTCAGCATTTCCACGCCATTCGGCCAAGACTTATGAACAGCTGCAAATCTTCTTTCACCATCTTCGCCGTTTAACGCGCCCTGTCGAAAATTTCTTAACGCCTTTTTCCTGAGGCCGACTTATACCTGCACTTCAACAACTTTGAGCCATCAGTTCTTCGTCACCACCTCATCCAAATTCATAATCGCATTGATCACTGTTACCAATGCGGCGGTATTTGCTGTTGCCTGTGGCGATGACTGGTAAGAACCTGCCATTTCACAAGCTTTGTTATTGTTAGTACCCAATTGTTGCAGGGCCGATTGATACAAGCCTTGCAAGGTTTGTAATTTTTCATTCGGCATCGCGTGCAGGGTAGCACGTTCATAAGCCACGCGGATTTGCAGTTCCGGTTTGCCGGGGAAACGTTGTTCCAGTTGAACTGCAAAATGCCGGGCCAGATCCAGGTAGGCTTCGTCGTTCAAAGATGCGAGTGCCTGTAAAGGTGTGTTGGTACGAATGCGACGGGCGGTGCAGACTTCCCTCGCCACGCCATCGAAGGTGATCATCGCCGGATACGGCGCGGTTCTTTTCCAGTAGGTATACAATCCTCTCCGGTATTGATCATTGCCCCTGCTCATTTTCCAGGTAGCGCCATCATAAGGTGAGCGCCAGATGCCATCGGGTTGCCAGGGCATCACACTCGGACCGTACATTTTATCACTGAGCATACCGGTGAAGCGCAAAGCCTGGTCGCGCAGTTGTTCCGCGCTTAGGCGTACCCGTGGTCCGCGTGCGAAATACCGGTTGAAGGGATCTTTTTCCAATGCCTCATTGCTGATGCGTGCATCCTGTCGGTACGTGGCTGATAGCACCATTTCCTTCAAGAGTCGTTTGATATCCCAGTGCCAGGCATGCATGAACTGGTAGGACAACCAATTCAGCAATTCCGGATGCGTAGGTTGTATGCCTTGTGTACCGAGGTCTTCCAATGTTTCAGCCAGACCGGTTCCGAACAATTGTTCCCACAAGCGATTCACCATGGTTCTTGCTACGAGCGGATTCTTTTCACTGGTCATCCATTGCGCGAGGCCCAACCTGTTTTTCGGTGCATTCTCCGGCATGGGGTTCAGCGCATGTGGCGTCGCAGGTTCTACTTCGGCGCCTTTCACCAGCCAGTTACCGCGTTCAAACACATGGGTCATGCGTTTCATGTTCGATGGGTTCTCCAGCATCACCGGTGTAACGGATGTATTCATCGAAGCGAGTCCCCAATATCTTTTCTTCATCTCCTCATAGCCAGGTGCGCCTTTACCGGGAAATTCGTTGGTAAAATAGAACCAATCGAACATGCCGCCCGCGTCTTCCTGCTTTTTCAGGGTGGGATTGATGTACACGAAATACAATGCATGTTTGCCTGCCAACGGTGTCACCGTTGTTTCACTGAGCGTCCATTGGTTATTGGTTTTCTTCATCGGCAAACGCGCCACCAGTTGACCTTTAGCGGAATCTGCATGTATTTCCAGCATACCGGCATCGGCATAGCCGCTGTACCGATAAATCAATAAAGTTTTACCCGTGATATCTGCCTCGGGCAGGTGACAAACGCCATGGTTGCGGAACTCGGCCCATTTGGTATCCGATAAAGTGGCGTTGACGAAATCTTTACATGCGAGGGAATTGATGGCCGGTTGCCAGGTACGGAGAAAGAGATCAATTTCTTTTTGTTGTTCGGTATTCGCGTGCGTGCCCAACCATTGCATGAGTTGCTTTTTCTCATTGGCGGCAGAATCTGGGAAACTGCGCAGCAAGGGATAATCCGCATAGGTGTCTTCGTCGCGG
>JAGWTK010000547.1 GCA_028876035.1 Bacteroidota bacterium | reverse complement strand
CCAACCCATACTCGGCCATCGCAGCGCCGCCATTCTTGAAATCGGCGGACTTAGATTCAAAGACCTCAACAAAAACGGTAGACTGGATCCATACGAAGACTGGCGCCTGTCCAACGAAGCAAGGGCAAAAGACCTGCTCAGCAAGATGAGTACGGAAGAGAAAGCAGGCTTTATGCTAATCAGCAGCACGCGACTGAAAAACGACTGGTCCTTTGAAGCCCCCAAAACAAAGGAACCGATCACCAGTGATTTCAACGAGGACGACCTGGTGCAAACCATCAATATGTTTTCGAAGCAGCCCTTGCCCGTTCCGATAATGTCAGCCGCGGGCACTACAAAGGGTGTTACGCAATACCATTTGCGGCATTTTATTTTACGGGCGAATATGAGTGCGCGCATCACCGCCGAATGGGCGAATAAACTGCAGGCGCTCTGCGAAAGCGATGGATTGGGTATACCTGCCATCATCGCCTCCAATCCCAGGAACCATATCACCCGTGATGCATCGATTGGATTGAGCGTGGGCAAAACGGTTTTCTCTACCTGGCCCGGTGAATTGGGGCTATCTGCCATGCGCGACCTGAAGCTTGTTCGTGCATTCGCTGATATGGCCCGACAGGAATGGACCGCTGTTGGACTGAGGAAAGGTTATATGTACATGGCCGATCTCAGTACCGAACCAAGATGGCAAAGAATTGAAGGCACGTTCGGAGAAAATGCGGAATGGGTGGCAAAAATGATCACCGAAATCGTATTGGGCTTCCAGGGTAGCACGCTTAATAAAAACTCAGTGGCACTTACCACCAAGCATTTTCCCGGCGGTGGCGCTACGGAAGGCGGACAAGACCCGCACTTTCCCTGGGGGAAGAACGAAGTGTTTGCCGGTGGCATGTTCAGCAATAATTTGATTCCTTTCAAAGCGGCCATCAAAGCAGGCACCTCAGCCATCATGCCTTACTATTCAATGCCGAATAATACGAAGTATGAAAAGATAGCCTATGCTTATAACAAAGAAGTGTTGCAGGGCTTGCTGAGAAAGGAACTCGGGTTCAAAGGCATTATCAATTCAGATACCGGTCCGATCGAAATGATGCCCTGGGGAGCAGAAGCACTTTCGGTACAGGAACGCTACAAAAAAACAATGGAAGCTGGCGTAAATATCTATTCGGGTTCTGCCGATCCGGGGCCACTACTCCAAACAATTAAGAGTGGTATGGTAGATATGAAACTGGTAGATACATCTGTTTATCTTTTGCTGATGGAGAAATTTAAACTCGGGCTCTTCGAGAATCCTTATGTAGATGAAGACGCGGCCGAAAAGATCGTGGGCAATCAACGATTCCAGCAGAAGGCGGACATCGCCTTTCGCAAATCAATCGTGTTATTGCGCAATGAAGCTTCCACCCTGCCCATCAAACCCAAAACAAAAATCTATTTCGAATCCTATTTCCAGCGCAGGGGCGTAAATGCCGGCATCGTGTATGCCGACAGTGCAAAGCGCTACAATATTGAATTCGTAAAGACGCCCGAAGAAGCCGACAAGATTGTAATTTGGGTAACCCCCGGCGCCAAATCACTCTTTGAATCCGACGGCACCCCACTCTATTTATCGCTTTCAAAGAATGGGACGGATGTGAACTATATCAACCAGCTCACTACGAAAAAACCATCGATTCTTTTGATCAATTACACCAATCCCTGGGTAATCGATGAAGTCTACAACGATAAACAAAAAGGCAACATACAGGCAGTACTCGCTACGTTTGGCACTACACCCGAAGCGGTCCTGGATATTCTCACTGGCAAATTCAATCCCACCGGTAAAATGCCTTTCACCACACCTGTCTCCGAAGATGCCGCACAACATCAGCAATCGGATGTGCCGGGGTATTTGAAGGGTGCTGACTATGGATTGTTTAAGTATGATGAGGGTATGAGATACAAGTAGTCAATGTGTAAATGTGTAAATGTGCAAGTGTGCAAATGCCCGCCCGGCTGACTCCGTTCGGACGGGTGAAAATGCTTTTTCACCTATTTTGCCTCGATGGCGCAAGCATCCGCCTTTGCTTTTTACAAACATGGTCCAATTATTCACAAAGGATTACGACTGTCTTAGATGTCTATGGTTAGGCAGTCAATACCGGGCACTGCACTAATTGCCTCGAGTATTTTTTTTATGATACCTGTGCCGGCGGAGCCTGTATCGATACGTACCATCGCTCTGCCAGCTTCAGGCGCTGTAAAACGAATGCTGTGCGGCAAGCCATATTTTTCGTATTGGCGGGTGCCTTCCTCGTCGTATGCTTCGTACACTTTCGAAATAATAGACTGTAAGGAAGGCCAAAGGTCAGTATTCTTCAGGTCAAATATCAGGTTGGTGTCTACGCCAAATTCAATCACTTTTAAAGCAAACGGAAGTTTGACACTTTGAAAAGGGTGATTTTTTTTCTCCGTTGCAACCAGCTTCCAATAAAGCGCAGGTTGCAGTCCTTCTACCCAATATATCAAATCAGCCGGGTCAAAGCTTTCGTCCGTTGTAGCGACGATGCGGTTTGTTTTTGACTTCCAGCAGAAGCTGATATTGTCTGTAAATTCCGGCATTATCCAAAGCACGAGGTTTAGCCGGGATACGGGCCCTGATTCGTAGAAAGGCCGATCGTTATGTTGTTTAGAGCCTGCCAGCGTAACTTTAGCACTCGGCGAAAGTCCTGTCGCAGCAAAAAAAGCCTGCTCAAGCGCAGCAGCAAAAAACTGGCAAAATGGTTGACTGAAAAGCACACCCAAATGCCGAAATCCGTTCTGTAGGTATTCGCTG
>JAGWTK010000062.1 GCA_028876035.1 Bacteroidota bacterium | reverse complement strand
TTGTACTATGTACTTGGTACTTTGTACTTTCTGCCAGATACCAAAAAGAGCCGCCATTACAGCAGCTCCTTCTGAGGTTTCAACGACAAATGTTATTAATAGCCCGGGTTATTGGGCAGGAGATTAGGATTTACATCGGTTTCCTGCTTAGGCACCGGGAACAGCAATTGCTTTTCAGTGAAGGTGGCATTGAATACGGTTTTATGTCCCACGAAATTGTCCCAGTTGCCGGTAACGTCGTTGTGTACTTTACGGGTGCGCACCATATCGAACCACATTTTGTTCTCGAAACAAAGTTCGAAATAACGCTGCAACCATACTTCTTTTTCAAAGGCATCCTGCGACATCATTCCAATTGGCGGCAATTGCGCCCGCGTGCGAATATCATTCACCTGCTGAATCGCCGTGGCATTGGGCCCGCCTTCCGCACGATTCGAAGCTTCTGCATACATCAGTTTTACATCGGCGAGACGGTAGAGCGTGTAGTTCAAATCGGATTTAACGGTGCTGGTGACAGCCACCGAATCAAACCATTTGTAAATGTAGGCGCCTTTAAATGTTACAGTAGCCCCTGTTTTTGCATTGGGGTAACTGTAATAGAAAAACTGTCGATCCTTTACTCTTTTGTCGTTTGGATCAAAAGAGGCAATGAATTCTGGTGTCGGGTACACTGACCCATATTCATCGGAATATTTCGAAATGCCCGAATAGTTGGGAATGGTGAGCGGCGTCAGCGGGTTAGTGGAAGGTACGCTGGCCGCATACTGTACCTGGAAAATAAATTCTCCCTTGTTCTTATTGGCGGGATTGATCATATCGCGGTATTCCGGAAACAAACTGTAAGCACCGCTATTGATAACATCCAGCGATCGTTTCGCCGATTCTGCATAGGCCGCATTCCCACCGTTGATCGCAGCGCCTGCATAAGTGAGGTATACATCTGCCAGGATCGATTTCACGGCACCCATCGAAATGAGTCCGGTGGCATCGCGCCAGGGCAGTGTAGATTTTTCTGCCAGCAACAGGTCAGGAATAATGAGCGTGTCGTACACTGCTTTTGCGGCCGTACGCGGGAGGTTAAGATTCAAATCCTTTGGTACCGATGTTACCAGCGGAACAGCGCCATACATTCTAACAAGGAAAAAATAGTACAGTGCCCGCATGGTATGCGCCTCTGCGAGCATGTTGGTCTTCATCTCTGGTGTTAATCCGGGTGCGGTAATACCCGGCAATTTTTGGATGGCCTGGTTGCAGGCACCTACTCCGCGGTAGAGATTCTGCCACCAGGTATCCATATAGAAGGAAGTGGGATTGTAACTCAGGTTTTGAAAATTGATAAAACCTGTTTGACCCAGATCGCTGTTTGCCTTACCCGTTGCAAATTCCATCAGGTTCCAGGTGTTCCCGCCGTAAGAAGAAGGTTGTCCGCCCAGCATTGACCCCTGCAAATTCTGGTAGCAGGCATTGGTGATGGCCCGCGCTACTTTCAGGCTCGATAATTCGGAACCGGGTGTGATAAAGTTGGTCGGAGTTTCCTCCAGAAACTTTTTGCAGGAGCCCAGTACTACCATTGCCGAAAGCACAGCCAGTATATATTTCCAATTTTTCATGAAGTACATTTTTGTAGTTAGAAATTCAGGTTTACGCCCAGGTTCCACACGCGGGGACGGGGGTATGAGAAGAAATCAAGGTTCTGCGAGAAAGATCCATTGGAGCCATACGAACTATTGTAGGTATCCACTTCCGGATCATAACCGGTGTATTTCGTGATAATAAACAGGTTCTGTACGCTGGCGTAGAACCGAAGCCGGCTGATCCTGAAACGATCGAGGATGGCTGACGGTAAGGTATAACCGAGGGTAAAGTTTTGTCCGCGGATAAACGAACCGTCTTCTACCCACCAGGTATCAAATTTTGAATCCTGCGCAAACTTGTAATTTCTTACCTGTGAGATCATCGTATTCTGGTGCTGCGGTGTCCATGCGTCCAGCACTGTTTTCAAACTGTTGGCAATGGTTTGCCGGTCTTCCGATGAATGCTTGAAGGTGGCAGCCGTATTCACGCCCTGTACAAAGCGGATATCGAACCGGAAATCCCAGTTTTTGAATTCGAGGGTGCTGGTAAAATTGCCGGTCCATTTGGGATAGGCGCGACCAATAATACCATAGTGTTCGCTGCCATCGGCGTTGAGCAGGTATTTGCGATCGCCGGGCTTTAAGTTCTGTGTTGCAGCGAGGTCGGCTTCCTTATCGCTGTAAGTGCCAAGTCTTGTTCTACCCCAGAAAGTGCCAATCGCTTCACCCACCCGCAGGATGTTCGTTTGTCCGAGGAAATTAGGTCCCGGAAAAATATCTGCATTGCCATCTTTCAGCTTCAGGATCCGGTTCCGGTTGGTGGAGAAGATGATATCGGTTGTCCAGGTTAGGTTTTTTGTTTTGATATTCACGGTCGACAGGTTCAGTTCAAAACCTGTATTGCGCACCGAGCCAACGTTTACATACACAAAGTTGTTGTTGGTGCCGGCCGACCAGGGGATGGGTGCCTGCAGCAACAGGTCTTTGGTAGTGCGGTTGTAATAATCTGCATTCACCACTACGCGGTTGTTGAACAATGAAAACTCGATACCGGCATCTGCCTGTTGTGAAATCTCCCATTTCAAATCGGGGTTGCCGATATAAGATGGAATCAATGAAGATTGTGCAGCACCACCCAGCACGGTGGTGGAAGGTTGTATCTGCGCGATCGACTGGTACTGGCCGATTTCCTGGTTACCCGAGGTGCCGTAGCTGGCGCGTAGTTTCAGATCGCGTACAAAGGTGACGTTGTTCATGAAGTCTTCCTGCGAGATGCGCCATGCGGCACCTACCGAAGGGAAAAACGCATATTTATTGTTCGCACCAAATTTGGAAGAACCATCGTAGCGACCTGTAGCCGTAAACAGGTATTTGTTGTTGATGCTGTAGGTCAGGCGCGCAAAGTAAGAATTCATCGCCCATTTATAGTCCTGCGATTCTGAAGCGGAACGCACTGAGCCGGCCTGCAGGTAATCCCACTGGAAGATGTCGTCGATAAAATTCTGTGTTTCTGCGCGCATGCGTTCCTGGTTGTATTGCTGCCAGGAAGCCCCCAGCAGTGCCGTCATTTTATGGCCGCTGCTGATCTGTTTGTTCCAGGTGAGGTAATTCTCCGACTGCCAGTAACGGTTGAAATAGCTGTTGATATTGGCTACGCCGCCCTGGTCCTGCGAAAGGTTGTGCAGGTCGCCGGCCGAATAAAAATTACTTTTTACATCGTTGAGGTTAAAGCCAAAATCGGATTTGAAATCGAGGTCTTTTGTGAGGTGAAACAGCAAATAGGTATTACCCTGTGCCTGGTTCACATTGTTGAGCGTGTACCTGTTCTGCGCGATGTGTACGGGATTGGCACCGCCTTCCAGTCCGTCGATATCGCTGTTGCCAGCCCAGGTGCCGTCGGGATATTTGATGGGAAGAATGGGCACTTCTTCGGTCACCATCCGCGGAACATTCAGCCCGCCATTGCCATCAGACACCACTCGTTGCTTGCTGTTGATCACAGAGAGGGCGCCACCTACTTTCAGCCATTTGGTGACGTCGTTGTCAACGGTGAAACGCGCTGAATAGCGCTTGAACCAGGAATTAATCATAATACCGTTCTGATCAAAATAGCCCAATGATGCACTGAACAATGTTTTGTCATTTCCACCCTGGAAATTGAGCTGGTGATTATTGGAAAACGCAGGTTTATAGGTTTCTTTTTCCCAGTTCGTATTGTACAACGGTTTGTCATTTGCGTCGAATAGCAATGGAAAATTGGCATGGGTAAGCGCTTTTGGTGGCGCCCAGGTTCCACCAGCAGGGTCAAACTTTTGTCCGTTTGCGAAAGATTGATTGTACACCTGCACAAATTCATTGGCATCGAGTGCGGGCAGGTGACGCGATAGTTCCGCGAGATTCACATTGCCGTCATAGCTCGTGCGGGTATCACCGCGCCGGCCCCGCTTTGTTGTGATCATGATTACGCCGTTGGCACCGCGGGCGCCATAGATGGCCGTAGACGATGCATCCTTCAGCACTTCAATCGAGGCTATATCTCCGGGGTTGATGCTGTTGCCATCAACACCTGCAACACCATCTACTACATACAAAGGGTCAAGGCTGGAGTTGATAGAGCCCAGTCCGCGTACCCTCACTTTGGCGCCAGCGCCCGGTGCATTGTTGTTAACACTTACATCTACGCCCGCTACTTTACCCTGCAGGGCCTGCGAAACGTTGGGAGAGGGTTTGTCAAGCAGTTGGTCGGCTTTTACCACTGCAACTGCGCCGGTAAGATCCGATTTGCGGGCAGTGCCATAGCCGATGACCACCACATCATTCATGGTAGCTGCTTCCGCGGTAAGTACGACCCGCTGCAGCCCGGAACTGCTGGCTAAAAGTTCTACTTTTTTGTATCCAACAGAACTAAAAATAAGTACGGCATCTGCAGAGCGGACAGTAATCGAAAAGCTGCCGTCAGCTGCAGTAGTCACTCCGTTGCGCGTACCTTTTTCCTGTACAGACACATTGGCGATCCCTTCGCCTTTTTCATTGACTACTTTGCCGCTTACCGGTGGAAGAACGGGGGCCGCGAAGCTGCAAACTGGCATCAGTGGCACCAGTAATATGAACATAACGGAAACGAACAGTCGAAGTTTCGGCGGTGCCGAATGGAGGAGTTTGTTTTTTTTCATATCCAGACTAGTTTTTAAAAGGTATGTGCACCAGGCGGGTGCAGGCAGAGATGGCCGTGCAGACTCATGGCAGCAAGTTGTACAAATGATGTATGTACCGGCGGGAGAAGGGGATGATGGCACAGCGTAAGACTGTGGATACAATTCCTCACTTTGCAGCAACACGTAAGTGTTTTTTCCGTGTTGGCAAGAGGAGAATTGCTCACTATCACGGATACCCGAAAAGATTAAAATGTACCAAAAGCATACACCGGTTTTTAAAACCTTTTAATTTCAATGCTGATGAAGCGTAACCAGAACAATTGGAATGAAAGAGCGCTGATTGCCGGTTGGCAGCTCAGCCTTTCGCGGGAAGATAACTCGCAGGTGTATAGTCAGCTTTGTACATTTTTTAGCCGGCGATTGCACCGTTTTGCCTGCCAGTATGTGAAGTCGCGCGAACTGGCCGATGAAATTGTATCCGATGTATTGCTGAAGCTTTGGCAAATCAGGAGAAAGCTGGAAGGCGTGGAAGATCTGCCGGTGTATTTATTTATCATGACGAAAAATCGCTGCCTGCGTTGCCTGGAGCAACAGGAGCGCAACCCCGTACAGCAGGTGGCCCTGCATGGTTTGGAAGAATACCCCGAATCAGGCGATCCGGAGTCGATCTGTATTTCAGGCGATACCCTCAGGCAGATTCATGCGGCTTTAGACACCCTGCCACCACGATGCCGCCGCATTTTCCGCCTGGTGAAAGAAGATGGCCGCCCTTACCGCGAAGTGGCGCTCATGATGCAGATTTCGGAAATTACGGTTAGAAATCAGTTAGCCATTGCCGTTAGAAAACTGGGTAAACGCCTTGCGTATCCGGTGCAGCGGTAAATCAGCTCACTACCGGATGACGGTGGAAGGGCCTGGCGGGATCGAAGTTGTAACGATAGGTCGTTAGTACCCGGCTTCGGAAGGTTTCGCCGAGGCTGGACGCCACATTGATCATTTTTGGATTGAACTCTCCAATCCACTGCATTTCGTATTCGGTGTAAGATGTAGTCGGTTGAATAACCTTAGCCGCTTCCACCAGCATAAATGCATCTACCCCTTTTCCCTGGAATTCGGGAACGATCCCGTACACGATGCCGGTAAACTTCGTATTCTTTACTGTTTTCTTCAGCCAGAGAAAATATAGTTTTTGGAGAAGGCCGAATTTGCCATGGAGATGTTTGAAAAGCTGGTTGAGATCGGGCAGGTTGATAAACATACACACCGGCTCATCTTTATAATAAGCGAACCAGATGATTTTTTCATCCATTACCAGTTTCATTTTTCTGAACATGGTCAGCACCTGTTCATAGCGCATCTCTTTCAGTCCGCCATGTCCTGCCCAGGCTTTATTGTAAATGGTCGTAAAATCCCGCGCAAATTTTTCAAGCTGGTTCTTCTTAATATGTAAGGCCTTGTAGCCGGGATCAGCAGCATACATCGCATGCCGCTCATACATTTTCGCGCTCAGCTTTTTCTTCGGGTCGAGGCCAAAACAAATCTGGTCAAAGAAATTCCGGAACCCATAGTTTTCGAAAAGCGCCTGGTAGTAGGGCGGATTATAGTTCATCTGGTACATGGGCGATTGAAAACCCTGGGTGACCAGTCCCCACCAGTTATTGCGTTCGCCAAAATTGATGGGTCCGTCCATGGCTTCCATGCCCTGCGCTTTCAGCCAGTCGCGCGCCGTATCAAAAAGCAGGCTGGCGGCGGCCTGGTCGTTGATGCAATCGAAGAAGCCGATGCCGCCGATAGGATAGTCGTCGCCTTTGTTTTTATATTTCTTGTTCACAAAAGCAGCAATGCGGCCTGTGTATTCGCCGGTATCGTTCTGCAGCAGCCAGCGCGCACAGGTTCCGTGACGAAACGCCTTGTTCTTTTTAGGATCGAACACTTCGTGGACGTCTTTGTCGAGTGGCCGGATATAGTCAGGATTGCCTTTTTGCAGCGCCGGGTTCACTTCCACGAAAGCGCGGGCGAGGGCGGGGTTACTGACCTGGATCACTTGCATATTGCCGACGATTTTAAGAATTTTCAAACCGGAGTAGACGGGCCGTACTAACTTTGTAAGCATCATTACCGGAATGCAACAAATGTAAAGGCTCCGGGCAAAACAAAAATGCAATGGGCAAACAATCGAATTTCCTGGCGGGTATTGTCATCGGGGCGGCAGCGGGGGCCGCGATTGCGATGTTGTTACAATCGGACGCGGGTAAAAAGCTAGTAGCTGATCTTAAAGATGCGGCAGGAAAATGGATCTCGGATTTGGAGAAAGAAACCAATGAGAACGAAGCCGCTCCCCAGGCTTCCTAAAAATTGACCATGATAGAAGAGAAAAAACCATTTTTTGAAGAAACCCAGGATTTGCTCGAGCGTTACCTGAGCAACCGGGTGCAGCTGGTGAAATTGCAGCTGGCAGAAAAATCTGCCCGGGTAACCACCTTGCTCGCAGCGGGTTTGATCATTGCTTTCCTTGGTTTTTTTGTCTTGCTGTTTAGCAGCATCATGCTGGGTTTTTATTTCTCAGAAAAACTCCATAGCCAGTTTTTTGGTTTTGGCATTGTAGCAGTCATATATTTTTTACTCTTATTGCTGGTGGTCATTTTTCGTAAGCCACTGTTGGATCAATTCATATTTCGGAAAATAGTAGCCATTCTTTTTGATACCGATGAAGATGAAAACAGCGAACAATAATAAGGCGGCACTGCTCACCAAAGAAGGTTTGCGGGCCGAGCAACGCCGGCTGGCTGCAGAAATAAAGCAGCAGGAACTGGAATTGCGTTCGCGCGTGCAACAGTTGCCGGGTGAATTATTCTATGCCGGCGCTAATGCAGTGGTACCGGCTGTGCTAACTGGTAAGATCAGTCAAACCCTGTTCAGTGCAGGCCGTACACTGGTGAATCGCCTGGTGAATGGCAAGAGCGCAGACAAAAACAATACTGCGCTGACCATGGCAAAGCAGGCCGGTTTGTACACAATCGCAAAAATGGCGTTCCGGGCTTTTATGAAGCGGAAATAACCCATCCACGCGAATGCGAATCACCATTTAGGACGCTAGAATTCAACGTTTTATTTCCAGGATTTTGAACAGATGAAGGGGCGTAATTTTTTTCTTTTTAATTGATCGAATTATATAGTCAACCCTTACCTTTGCCGCAAAATTTTAAACGCCGTTTTAATACGCTCTATTATGGCTAATACAGGTAAAATCAAGCAAATTATTGGTGCGGTGGTAGACGTTCAGTTTGAAGGTCAGCTGCCCGAAATTTACAATTCACTGGAGCTGAAAAGGGAGAATGGTGATACCCTGGTTTTGGAAGTACAGCAGCATCTGGGTGAAGACAGCGTTCGCACCATAGCCATGGACGGTACTGAAGGTCTTGTACGCGGTACTGCGGTCGTTGATACCGGCAAACCCATTGCAATGCCTACCGGCCCCGGCATCAACGGTCGTCTTTTTAATGTAACGGGTGATGCCATTGATGGTCTTCCCCAGGTGAGCAAGGTGAATGGCCGCGCTATTCACGCCAAGCCCCCTTTATTCGAAAACCTGAGCACTTCAACGGAAGTATTGTTTACCGGTATTAAAGTTATCGACCTGATTGAGCCTTATGCAAAAGGTGGTAAAATCGGTCTGTTTGGTGGTGCGGGTGTAGGTAAAACGGTATTGATCCAGGAGCTTATCAATAATATCGCAAAAGGCCATGGTGGTTTGTCAGTGTTCGCCGGCGTGGGAGAGCGTACCCGCGAAGGAAATGACCTGATGCGTGAAATGATTGAAGCCGGTATCATGAAATACGGCGATGCGTTTAAACATAGCATGGAAGAAGGCGGATGGGATTTAGAGAAGGTGGATATGGAAGGCCTGAAGGATTCAAAAGCGACTTTTGTATTCGGACAGATGAACGAACCTCCTGGTGCACGTGCACGTGTGGCGCTGAGCGGACTGACCGTAGCGGAATATTTCCGTGATGGAGATGGCCAGGGAAAAGGAAAGGACATCCTGTTCTTCGTTGACAATATCTTCCGTTTCACGCAGGCTGGTTCCGAGGTGTCGGCCCTGCTTGGACGTATGCCCAGCGCCGTAGGTTATCAGCCTACGCTGGCAACAGAAATGGGATTGATGCAGGAGCGCATCACTTCTACGCGCAATGGTTCTATCACCTCAGTACAGGCGGTGTATGTACCTGCGGATGACCTTACCGACCCTGCACCGGCTACGACCTTTGCTCACCTGGATGCCACCACGGTATTGAGCCGTAAGATTGCTGACCTTGGTATCTATCCTGCCGTGGATCCCCTGGATTCTACTTCAAGGATTCTTACCCCGATGATTGTAGGGGATGCACACTACAACACTGCCAACCGGGTAAAACTGATCCTCCAGCGTTATAAAGAATTGCAGGATATCATCGCCATCCTCGGTATGGATGAACTGAGTGATGAGGATAAGCTGACTGTATCACGTGCACGCCGCGTACAACGTTTCTTGTCACAGCCTTTCCACGTGGCCGAACAGTTCACTGGTTTGAAAGGTGTGTTTGTAAGCATCGAAGACACCATCCGTGGTTTCAACATGATCATGGACGGTGAAGTAGACGAATACCCCGAAGCAGCCTTCAACCTGGTAGGTACCATTGAAGACGCAATTGAGAAGGGTAAGAAGTTGCTGGCGCAGGCGAAGTAAATTTTGCTACTGAGCGGAGGAGGTACGGAGTACTTAGTACTCAGACTGTCGCTGTGTAAAATGCTCCAGAAAAAGGGTGAAAATCCCTGTAGTGCCGGATGTTTTAGTTCTCTGACGCTTAGTTATACACTCTACTTTGTGCAGGATAAATATTCGTATATCATGCACGACTTTAGAAAACTGGCAGTTTGGAGGCGCTCCATGGACCTGGCTGAGCAGATTTACCGGATATCCGGGAATTTACCGGTTGATGAGCGATATGGTATGGCCAGCCAGATGAAGCGTTGTTCTGTTTCGGTCCCATCGAATATTGCGGAAGGCGCAGGTAGGGGAACGAGGCGTCAGTTTAGGTACTTTTTAGAAATTGCCATGGGCTCCTGCAATGAACTCCAAACGCAGCTTGAACTAGCGTTTCGGTTTAATTACATAGAAGAGCAGGTACTTATCGAGGTTGGAGAGGATATAATACAAGTGTATAAAATGATTTCGGCGTTTTATAGGTCCCTTTCTGCCGAAGATTGATTTTAATAAATTGTAGGCGGTGTCTAAGTACTGAGTACTAAGTACCCTTTACGCATACTAAATAGCTAATAATGGAACTCGAAATACTCACTCCCGTAAAAAAAATATTCAGCGACACCGTCTACGGCGTGCAGTTGCCCGGTATCGGTGGTAGCTTTGAAGTGCTGGACAAACACGCGCCGCTGGTGAGTGCACTGAAGGCCGGCAGTTTGAAAGTGCTCAAAGATAAATCAATGAAGAATGTTGCTGCTTTTGCGATCCAGAGCGGATTCGTGGAAGTGCTCAACAACAAAGTAACGGTATTGGTAGAAGGTGCCACCGCTCCTGAGGAAACGGCATAATCTATTTGCCTTGAGATATTGCGCTATGGAAATCCATGTTCAAATCCTTTTAAAGACAGGTTAGTATAAGGTTCCATGTTCTTGAGCCCCCCCAAAACGGGGTTTTTTGTTGGAAACACCTGGAGAGCTCAATCGTTCAGTAGCGGGCAGTGGCTTAACGGGCATTTAATCCGTTTTTGCGGTAATTGTTACACCAACGTTAAGTCGGTAAACGGCCAGTTAAACAGGTATTCTCTTTGTGGGTCAAATGGTATCTAAAAAAACAGAACCATGAAGAGATATGCAATTGTTCCTGCCTGGTGCATGCTGGTGGCGGTGCTGGCCGGCTGTACCAAAGACCCTGTAAGCAAGTTGAGTGAAGCGGACACCCGGATTTACATCACGAACCACGACAGCACGACCAATTTCGCCGCTTTTAAAACTTTCAGCATCTCTGATTCGGTCGCGATCATCAGCAATGGCAAGTTGCGGGAGAAAACGCGCGACGCTTACGACTCCACGATGATTGAAGCCATCGCTACCGCGCTTACGCAAAGAGGTTATACGCGTGTAAGCAAGACCCAGCAACCAGATATGGGGATCAATGTAAACAACATTGTTAATACCTATACCGGGTACATCGACTATGGTAATTATTATGATGGTTACTATGGTTACTGGGATCCCTATTATTGGGGCTATCCGGGATATGGTTATTACGGGTCCTATATTGGAACCTACCAGGTGAATGAAGGGGTGGTATCAATTGACCTGTTCGATTTGAAAGATGCCGGAGGTACCGGAAAGATCAAATCTGTTTGGAACGGCGTGATACGCGGTGAAGGCATTTTCAACATACCTGCCATTGCTCCGGGCATCCAGGCCCTGTTTGATCAATCACCTTATTTGAAATCGAACCAATAAAACGTTTTGAATATGAAAAAAATTCCGATGTTTTTGCTGCTGCTGGGTATTGTGTTCGGGCATCTCGAAGCACAGCAAAATACACTTTCACTGAAATTGAATTATTCGACCGCGACGCCACTCGGCAGTTCATTTAAAGATCTTGTTAGCAAAACTTCTTTTGCCGGCTTTGGAGCTGAGTTGAGCTACCGAATCAGTAACCAGTTCTCGGCCGGACTTGAGAGCGGTTCACAGGTGTTTTATGAAAAGTTTCCCCGGCAGTTGTACAAAACCACGGATGGAAGTGATATCTCGGCTGTCGTCACCAACAATGTACAAACCGTGCCGATACTGTTGAAGGGACAATATTGGTTCGCGCCCGACAAGTCCGTTCAGCCATTTTTGTCGCTGGGCCTGGGCGGCAATATCATTACGTATAAACAGTACGCGGGTGAATTCAGCAGCGATTCAAAATCAAAATTTGGCTTCGCGGCAAGACCAGAGCTCGGCTTGTTTGTGCCCTTTAGAAAAGGAACGCCTGCTGGGATCAGTGTAAGTGCTGCGTACAACTATATGCCGTTTAACTATGCAGGTATTACTAACTTGAATAGCGTGAGCGGTCGGATTGGGATCAGTTTTCCACTGGAGCAGTAGTGTGATGTTTGAACAATAAAATGCCCGGTCAAATGGCCGGGCATTTTTATCAAAAAGTTGCAATCCTTAGTTTAGTCTTGGGTCGATGGGAAAATTAATGAGCATCTCATAGTCGGCCCCCAGCAACTTGATGGCTTCCTTCCAAATGGCTTCATGGTCGGTATGAAAAACGATGGGTCGGTTAGCATTGGCCAGCAACCAGGACTTTTCTTTGAGTTCCTCATCCAACTGGCCGGCATCCCAGCCGCTGTAGCCGATATAAAAGCGAATCTTCCGCGCGTCGGCGGCACCAGTTCGAAGCAATTCAATCGCGGTGGAAAAATCGCCACCCCAGAAAATGCCCCGGGTTATTTCAGTACCACCTGGAATAAGATCCGGATATTGGTGCAGGAAATGGACAGTATCCATTTGCACGGGTCCGCCATAATATACGGGCAGGTGCAGGTCTTCTGCGGCGGTGACCAGTTCATTGAGCGAATATTCGTATACCCGGTTCAATACAAAGCCAAAGGAACCTTCGCCCTCCTGGTGATCACAAAGAATAACCACCGTTCTTTTGAAGTTGGGATCCTGGAGGAAAGGGTCTGCAATCAACAATATACCGGCGCCGGGCTGTACCATACATTCTAAATTACTTATTATATTGGCAAATCAAAATCTTTGTGGGAAGTTTAGGCCCCCGGAGACCCTGCCAAACCTTAGTTAAAAAGCAGCCTGCTCCGGCTGAGCCTTCCGCAAAAGCCATTCCGCTCTGTTATTTTTGCAGCAATGAAGAAAATTTTACCTGTCATCATTTTATTGATTACTGCCTCCCTTCTGGGCATTATCGTGATCCAGGTTTCCTGGATTAAAACGATGTTGCTGATCAAGGAAGAGCAATTAACTGAAAAAGTTGCCAGGTCGATGCAGATGGTGGGCACCGAACTCATGGAACAAAAAGGCACCCTGCCGAGTTTGAAGAATCCGAAATTTCGTCCGGGTATCATTATGCCGAGCGATCAGCTGCTCAATGAACTGCTTAAACCATCTACCATCGCCAAAAACTATACGCCTTTTGAAATTGAAGAGAAGCTAAAGAAAGCATTTGATGCGAATGGTATCAAGGATGTACAATTCGAGTTCGGCATTTCATCCACCATCGGGCTTAATCCTTATGAATTAAAATCTGCCAACCTGCTCAAGGTCATTGAAGACACCGTCAACAATAAAAAATTTATCTATCCCCTCCAGGTACCTACTGAATACGAAAACCTGATTCCGGAGGAGTTGATGATACTGGTGGTGCCGGATGTAAAGACAAATATCTACCGCCAATTGCGCTGGCTGATGATTGGCGCCATCTTGTTTACACTTATTATCTGTGCGGCCTTTTTTGTTACGGTTCGGGCTTTGCTTAGGCAAAAGAAGACCAGTGAAATCAAGAACGACTTCATCAACAATATGACGCATGAGTTCAAAACGCCGTTGGCCACCATTTCCCTGGCAGTGGATGCACTGCGAAATGAAAAAGTTTTACAGGACCGCGATAAGATGAGTTATTTCAGCAGTATCATCAAAGAGGAAAACAAGCGAATGAACAAGCAGGTAGAAACCATCCTGCAGGCATCTTTGATGGAACGCCAGGAAATACAGCTTAACAGGACCGCGATCCAGGTTCATGAAGTGATCGACAATGTGCTGGACAATTTCCGCCTTCAGCTGGAAGATAAGAATGCACAGGCCATTCTGCAACTCAATGCGGCGCAGGATACCATCAGCGCAGACGAAGTGCATTTCACCAACCTGATTTCTAACCTTGTTGACAACGCCGTTAAATATTCCAAAGACAACCTGGTTATAAAAATAAGCACGGTTAATATCGGCCGTTCTATACAGGTGCGTATTGAAGACAATGGCATCGGCATGAACAAAGAAACCCAGAAGCGAATCTTTGAGAAATTCTACCGCGCCCATACCGGTAACGTCCACAATGTAAAAGGTTTTGGCCTTGGCCTCAGCTATGTTAAAACAATGGTTGATGCGCACGGGGGTAAGATCAAAGTTGACAGCGCACCGGTCAGGGGAACGAGTTTTACGATTGAGATCCCGCTGATTAGTCGATAGTCCTTAGTCGATAGTCCTTAGTCTTTAGTCGTTAGTCGGACAGTCTGGAATTATTGGTCCGACCTTCGTTGGGAAGCGTTCTTAGTTTTTAGTTCA
>JAGWTK010000546.1 GCA_028876035.1 Bacteroidota bacterium | reverse complement strand
GCGCCGTGCTGGCTTTGTTACTGGTTCCAACAAGCATTGTTCTTTTTATCGTAAGCATCGTAAAATCCGTCCGTTCGGGTAAGCATTGGCTCGGTGCCGTCTTCGTGCACCTGGCATTATTGCTGCTTTCCTTTTTTCAATGACTTTTACACTTGCGACTTGCACCGCCGTTAAGGCAGTATCACGAATCGTTTGTGTTCGTACGAACCAGGAAAGTAAAAATGTACAACAAAAACGTCCAAAAGCAAATTACCAGGCCCCATGCAGAACACGCTTTTATTCGGCAACGGTATTAATAATCTAAGCGCACATCCCATCTCCTGGAATCACCTGCTCAACCAACTGAAGGGCCGGCATAAGTTCAGTAACGGCACCCTACCCAATACGTTGATTTACGAACGCGCTTTGTTTCAGAACCACCAGGGCGATGATATCCGCAGTTCGGAATTTTCACTAAAGGATTCAATTGCGACTGCGTTCAAAAAAATAGAGTCTAACCACTACCACGACAGCATTATCGAATTCAGGTTTGATCATTACCTGACCAGCAACTACGACTATGCACTGGAGAACCGCTACCTTGCGCACGGATACACGAGCAGGCACAACAGTACGGAAGACATTTACAGCGTTCGTCGCCATAACTTAATTGAAAACAAGAATGGCAAACTGGTTACCAGCATCTGGCACCTGCACGGCGAAATCGACCGGCCTATGTCGATCATGCTCGGCTATGATCAATATTGTGGCGCCGTAAGTAAAATTGACGGATACATTAAAGGGACTTACGAATTTACCGAGCGCAAGAAGCAGCGACGCATCGACCGCATCGAAGTAAAACTCCGGCAAGACCGGTTTGACGGCCGCTCCTGGACCGAGCTATTTTTCAACAGTAACCTGCACATACTCGGGCTCTCACTCGATTTTAGTGAAACCGATTTGTGGTGGCTACTGAACAAACGGGCGCGCTTGCTGGCCGACCGCAAGACGGCATCCCTGGTTCGGAATAACATATATTTTTATACGCCAGACAATATCACCCGTCAGCACGAAGGCACACTCCGCAGCTTTAGTGTTGACATTGTAAAAACCACGGTTAACAACAATTGGTCGGGTTATTACGATAAAGCAATTCGCAAAATAATGGCGAGGCTAACCTAAAGTTTTAGGTGCTGAGTCCTTCTGCAATTGACAATGCCTCCGATGACTTACCAGCTTCAAAACTCACTCCCATAAAAATCCTATCTTCCTTATCTACTGAAAAAACTTACCACTTAAAACTTAAAACCTAGAACATTCTCTTCCCATGCTCCCCCATTCCAATTACAAAAAGAAAATCAAAATTCTTATCACCCTCCTCATCGTTGGCCTTGTCCTGAGCGGCCTTACTGCATTTCCCCTTGAGTCGGAACTTAAGTTTATAAGCCATCACGACAGCTTCCTGCCGGTCTTCCTCCAGGATTGGTTGAACAATATTTATGAAGCCGTTAAAGACACCAATACCAGGTATTCTTACCTTAGCTATGGAACCGACTGGCTGGCATTTGCACACCTGGTGATCGCCGTGGTGTTTGTTGGACCGCTCCGAGACCCGGTAAAAAATATCTGGGTCATCCAATTCGGCATCATCTCCTGTGTGATGGTGTTCTTCCTTGCCCTCGTTGCAGGTCCAATCCGCCATATTCCGGTCTATTGGCGGCTGATCGATTGTAGTTTTGGCGTGGGTGGATTGCTGCTGCTGGTTCCCTGTTACCGGTATATCAAAAAGATCACACCTGCGATACTACCCGCCAAGGATGGCAATTGAAGACAGGCAACCAGGGTAGTATCCGGCGAATCTATTAGTTTTTCAATGAACGAGCGAGAACAACAAATCACCAACCTTAGCAAGTTCCTTAGCCTGGTTCTAAGGCATAAGCCTGCAACCGTTGACCTGGTACTGGACCAAAACGGCTGGGCAGCGATCGACGATTTAATAGAAAAAGCCAATAGGGCTGGGATCGCGCTGGACAAAGAATTACTGATGTACATTGTAGACAACAATGCAAAAAAGCGGTTTGCAATAAATGCAGAGAGAACCAGCATACGTGCGAGCCAGGGCCATTCGATCGATGTCGACTTAGGATATACCAACCTGCAGCCACCGGAGTTGCTGTATCACGGCACTGCAGAAAAATTCATTCCATCGATCCTGGCCACCGGACTTGAAAAACGAACCCGTCAACACGTACACCTGAGCAAGGATATCGAAACGGCCATCAAAGTAGGACAACGACACGGAAAGCCGTATGTGTTCACGGTACTTGCCGGACAAATGTATACCGACAAGTACGCATTCTTCCTTTCAGAAAATGGCGTATGGCTCACTGAGAAAGTGCCGGTGCGGTATCTCAAAGAAACACGGAACTAAACGTTGCTTAAGGACATGTTTCCAGGGGAATTCAGACCTTATCCGCACCACATCCTGTCGACTATAATTTCCGGGCAGGAATCGAATCAGGAATAACATTTTACCGGGGATCATCTGCGTAAAAGTTCCATTCACCAACACTTCAACTTCACAATATGAAACAGCCAACCCTCTCTGCACTGCTTGCCGCCTGCTGCATAAGCCTTTTCTGCCATGCGGCGCTTGCACAAACCACTACAGTTACAAAAATCACCTCCATCCCGTTTGAGCTCCACTGGCAGAACGAGCCATTGAAGTACTCGGTACAACCAGGAGCGCTAAGTATACTTGCTGGTCCGAAAACAGACATGTTCCGCGATCCTAACGTAACCTACAATACCGATAACGCACCAAAGTTGCTGTTTACCCCC
>JAGWTK010000545.1 GCA_028876035.1 Bacteroidota bacterium | reverse complement strand
CGCACCGACTTGAAGCACTTTGAATATAAAGTAGAATTTTCTCCCGGTCAGAACTTTCACTTGCTGTTCAAAAGCCACGGCGGTGTCTTTCTATTCCGTAACGCGGAAAATCACAGGTATTTCCTTACAAAGATTGAGGCTTTTTTGATGCCGGTATTCAATTTCTATGCCTGGTCGACTCTGGGAAACCATGCACATTTTGTAATATCCGTGAAGCGTCCAGAGGAAGTCGTGGCGTTTTTTAAAACCAACGTCGAAATGCACCGTAGCCTTTGTGTGCAGCAATTGTTTTCTACACCGGATGCGGCGGCGCTTCAATTTGTCATTACGCGCCAGGTAAACAGCATGCTGGCTTCGTATACTCATTCTTACAATAAATATTATGGTCGTAAAGGCGGGCTGTTTCAATCGCCTTTTCGTCGATCAATTATCGATGATCCGCCACATTTGAAAAGATCGATCGTGTACGTACATAAGAATGCTGAGCAGCATGGGCTTATAAAGGATTTCCGATGTTATCCTTATAGTTCTTACGATGATATCATCTCGAATGCTTCTTCGATGGTTGATGTAAAGAAGGTGTTAGATATTTTTGGAGGTAAAGACGAGTTTGTTAATGCGCACTTAATTAAGGAAGCATGATGTATATAGGTTGAGCCAACCTTTAAGGTTGGCTCAACCTATATACATCATTAAAACGAATCACCTCATTTAAGTTATTGCATACTCTTTCCCTTCACTAACCTTATCAGCGCACTGCTCCCCTCATCGGCGAACAACCTCGCCTCGAACTGCTTGTGCCCCACAATCGCAACGAGGTAGGAAGTGTTCGGCGGGATAGAACCAAGATTTTCGGCTACCATCACCAGCTCATTGTCGTCCTGCAAATCAGCTGTGTTAATGCGTATCGTTTGCGCCTCGCCACCCAGTAAAATATGCTCTTTTATCAGTTTTCCATTTAAGAAAATGGCAATTGAATCGCCGTCGATGGCCGCATTGTCATAAAATCTCAATTCAATACCTGGCGCGTTGACCGGGATGACCATTTGTAATTTGTTCTGCCGGGTAGCAAACTTCTCCTGGTTGGATAGTTTGCCCGGTCCATGAACCGATGGTGCAGCAACCGGCGGAGCAACCGGCTTATCGGATGCAATAGGTGCAGAGGCGGGTGCGGCCGGGAGTTTCTCCTCCGGAAATGTATGTGGTCCAAGCACCAGTTGTCCAATGCTGTCGATGACGTAAGGGTCGCTGGCACCTGCTGTATAGTTATCAATTACCCAATCCCATTCGTCGGGAAACTGCGTCTTGTCAATTTTGATTAAATGCAATTCGCCTTTGCTGATGGCCCGGTTGTCCCTCACCGTACTGCTGCCGTCGAGTTTTATCTTGCCTTCACCCGGACAATTAAAATCAGCCACATGGAGTGAAGGTTCTGTGGCCGATCCACTTTCCGCAGAGATGAGTTCATCATCCCACCAAATGACTTCGTTGGTTTGTTTATCAAAATAGCCTTTGATGGTATAGCGCCGGTAATTGTTACGGCTGTTGTAGTAGTAGGAATTACCCGTTAAACTGTCGCCGTTTTTAATGATTTTCAATTCCAGGTTAGCGGACTTTAACCGACCTTTCCAAACGCCCGTAATAGGCTGGCCAACCGCCTGTGTAAGGCAAAAGAGCAATAGACTGAATAGAAAGATTCTTTGCAAAATGGATGTTTGTTTAATCAACGTACCAAAAGCCCTGCTATTTTGTGTCACAATTTTTTTAACGATTCCAATTTCGCGAACCCACTGAACAGGACGAGGTTATTATTGTTAAATAAACTAAAATTATACCCATGGCATTGGCATCACTTGAATTGGTACAAGGCCTGAGAACAGCAGCGGATAAACTGGAAGGAGGCGCTCATTACGCCTGGGGCCATCATGGCGCTTGCAACTGCGGACACCTGCTGCAGGTGATTACAAAACTCGACGAGAAAGAAATCCTTGCGTATGCGCACACGGGGGCGGGGGAGTGGACGGAGATTGCAGCAGAATCCTGTTCGGTTACAGGTGCTCCCGTGCAATTATTGCTTGGCAAACTGGAAGCCGCAGGGTTAACAGGCACAGATATTCATCACCTGGAATACCTAAATGATAAAAAGGTGCTGGAAAGACTCCCTGGTGGCTTTCGCTGGCTTAAGCGGAATCAACGTGCTGATGTAATTGACTACTTCAGGGCTTTTGCCGACTTGCTTGAAGACAAGCTCATCGGGTCTGTTGATTTGTCTGAGATCAATAACGCAGTGGGTTCAAAGGCCAGCGTGACCGACGATTATTTTCATCCGGCGATGATTTAAGGCCATTCAAAGAACCAAAAGGGCAAAGCATCTAAAAAAGATGGATGTAGCATTTTTGTTTCACACCTTTACATAACGGTTTTAATAGTTTTCATAGTAGTTAGTTTTGGTTATCGCCCCGTTTCGTGACGGGGTTTTTTGTGCCCCTGTTTCAACCTGCCCCGAATCCCCGACATTTGCTCCTTATTTTATATGGAAGCCTCTCCAGTCGTAAGCTTATTGCAAAAACACCACGCCCAGTTTTACCCTGTAGTCCCCGCTGCCGGTAACGCTGCACTCGTGGAAATTGATCTTACAGCCCATAATCCCGGCTTGTCATCGGCAATCTACAACGATACAGATCGATTTTCTGTTTGGGTGAATGCCTGGCTGCAAAAGAATGCGGCGGATTTTGCAGTGGGTGGTTATGGCGAACTGCGCGTGATTTACGCTGCCAGTACTCATTTCGACGCAGGTGTTGAGCCTCGTCGGCTGCACCT